>JBEIQF010000194.1:0-6434 GCA_040376635.1 Halobacteriovoraceae bacterium | reverse complement strand
TTCTTTGCAAGGCAGATTCAAAGTGATCAAAAGTGGCTTCAATCATTCCCAGAGGTCCGTCAGAAAAAATGGCGCTATCTCTCGGAACTGATGAATCTTCCTGTTCTGAAAGTTCCTTCAAACAAAGAACTCCTGAAACAAATTCAAGATAAAACTATCCGCCATGATCTGACCGAGTTTCTAAGCCTCACAATCTCGCAAAATGAAATTTTTAAACTGGGCCCTTCGACCTGGAATTACCTCTTTCCTAACTTCTACATCTGGAAGCATACCTCAGAGGAAGAAAGCGCTTTAAAGGCCTTGTCGCCTCTTCAGAAGGGTGTTTTGATTGAACAGATTAAGTGGGAGTTTTGGGGAATCGGTTGTCACTTCTATTGGCTACCAAAGGAAGTCTCAATTAACCATCTCGAAAGAATGCTTGGGGTATATATGATGTTAGACCCCAAACAAGATGATTTAAATTCAATGAATCGGATTATTACTTTTATTAAACAGCAATAGTATCAAGCCATGCGGATAGCTGGGCCGGGAACACATCTTTGTGATTCTTGTTTCTGCGTCTATCGAAATCAAGAACGAAACGTTTGAAGTAAACGAATCTCTCTTCTTTTGACTGAGCATTCTGAGTAGGAAGTGTAATCTCCCCTACATAATCAATAAGACGTTTGATTGAAGCCATTTCAAAATCAACAAAATACTCACTTGTTTCATTCGCACGATACCAATCTACAAGTTGCTTCTGGAATTCTTTCAGCAGATGTTCCGGAAGTGTCGTGATGTTAAGGAAGTCAGGGAAACGGAGAATGTTCACAGAAATAAGGGCTTTGTAGAAGCCGTGCTTTTTCTTAATCTCAGTCACCATGTTCAGGAAATCTACAGTCGAGAAAGCTGACAATGCATTGATCGTCATCATGATGTTAATCGACTTGAAGTTACCTTTCTCAGCGAGAAGATCATAGTTGTGGCGCCAGAGAGCGAAATCGAGACCGTCACGAGCGTATTCAGCTTGCTTACCGTAAGACTCAAGACTTGTATAAATGATGAAGTCTT
Source organism: Halobacteriovoraceae bacterium (assembly GCA_040376635.1). Lineage (GTDB taxonomy): Bacteria > Bdellovibrionota > Bacteriovoracia > Bacteriovoracales > Bacteriovoracaceae > Peredibacter. Next base: position 5,384 of record JBEIQF010000194.1, on the reverse strand, counting down.
TAACGTTATGAGAGAGCTCACAAAGTTTTTCAATGTAATGAGACTTCAAACCAAGGTTAGAGTTAATCGCAAGTCTCATATTTGATTCAGGATGCTGCTTGAAATGCTCAACTAGCTTCCATGTATTCTGAGAAAGAAGAGGCTCACCACCTGTTACACGAATCTCAGTCAGAGTCTTCGAAAGTTCAGGCCACCATTTCCAGAAGGCATCAATATACGGATTGTTTTCCGGATCAATATTCTCGTGATCACCATTATTTTCGTAGTGAGAAAGTTTACCGAGATTTTTATAAGGACCATTCTTTTTGATATCATTAGCCCATGTCGTACTGAAGGTTGCATTACAGTAAGCGCACGCAAAGTTACAAACACGATCGAAAGCAACTTCAAGAGTCTTAGGATTAAAATCTTTATCCCAAGGCGAATTGGCTACTTCTTCAATATCGTCATCATCATGAATGACAGTTTTGAAAGTTCGATCACTCACGTTTTCGTGAGAAAGATCTTCAATCTTCCAGCAATATTCACACTCACCAGGACGAGTGCCTTCAAGCATCTCTTTACGTTTAAGTTTTTTGAACGTCGTATTGTGAAGAGCAGATGGATTGAGTTTAATTTCTTCAACCGGAATCTTGTGAGCGGGAGGATGGTGACAACTGGCCGTCTGCCCCGTACTAAGCCAGATCGTTGCGTTCAACCATTTTGCTCCGCAAAAAGATTTCGACACAGGATCAATCATGCGTTTTTTGTACTCTTGGTACGACTCGTTATCGCGCTTTGCCACATTAACCTCTAAGGATGTTTTTCCTATTATACATCCATTCGGGGCATTTACTAGATTTCAATAACTTGAGTAGTTCTCTTCTTAGGGACCAAAGTATTGACAGTTACGCCAAGAACCTTTAAAAATAGCAGTTCAAATTAACTCACCTAGGGTTCAAAGCAGGACGAAAGTCTTCTCCGACAGGTGGTATCTCTTAAGGAGTCTTCATGTATACGGTTGTGGAAATCAAAGGCCACCAGTACAAGCTAGCAGCTGGTGATCTTATCGATGTTGAAAGAATTGAAGCTGAAGTTGGTTCAGTTGTAACTTTCGACAAAGTTCTTCTTGTTGGTGGAACTAAGACTATTGTTGGTGCTCCAGTTGTTGGCGGCGCTAAAGTAACAGCTACTGTTGTTAAACAAGGTCGCACTCGTAAAATTCTCGTTCTTAAACGTAAGCCAGGTGGCCGTCGTGTTAAGAATGGTCACCGTCAGTGTTTCACTGGTCTTCGTATTACTGAGATCAATGATGGCCAAGGTGGAGTTGCTAAAGCTGAAGCAAAAGCAGCTAAGAAGTAATCAATTTAATTTTAAAAGTTTAGGAGAGCTAGAATATGGCACATAAGAAATCGGGTGGTAGTACATCTAACGGACGTGACTCTAACCCAAAAATGCGCGGTGTAAAAAAATTCGGTGGTGAGCTTGTTGAAACAGGTATGATCATCGTTCGTCAAAAAGGAACTAAGTTCCACCCTGGTACAAACGTTAAGATGGGTCGTGACTTCACGATCTACGCTATGGTTCCAGGAAAAGTTAAGTTCGGATTCTACAATAAAACGACAAAAATCGTTTCTATCATCCCTGCTTAATTGATCTTTAAAAATAGTTAAGATACAGAAGGGAGCAGCAATGCTCCCTTTCTTTTTTTACGGCCGTGATGGCTGGAAGGTTTTATGAAGTTTATTGATGAAGTTGATATTGAAGTTATCTCAGGCGAAGGCGGTAAAGGATTCGTAGGTTACCGTCGCGAAAAATATGTTCCTCTCGGTGGTCCTGATGGTGGTGACGGCGGCAACGGCGGAAACGTCATGTTCCAGGGCGACGAAGGACTCAACACTCTTCTCCACTTCCGTGGTTTAAAAACATTCAAAGCAGAACCAGGTACAAACGGGCAAGGCTCTAACATGCAAGGTGCATGTGGAACTGATCTCATTCTGAAAGTTCCAGTTGGGACTTTGATTTACCACAAAGAAACAGGCGACCTTCTGTGTGACATCACAGAACACGGTCAGGTTTACGAAGCTGCCAAAGGTGGTAACGGCGGTTTCGGTAACGCTCACTTTAAATCATCTACTCACCAGACTCCGCGTTTCGCGCAGAATGGTCAGCCGGGCACTTCAATTCCTATTCATTTGGAATTGAAACTTCTCGCAGATATCGCTCTGATTGGTCTTCCGAATGCTGGTAAATCAACTCTGATCAGTGCGATCAGTGCTGCTAGACCTAAAATTGCGGATTACCCTTTCACAACTCTTGAACCAAACCTTGGTGTGGTTTCTTTGGGCGAGAAAACTCTCGTCGTAACCGATATTCCGGGATTGATCGAGGGTGCGGCCGAAGGCAAAGGCCTCGGGATTAAGTTTTTAAAGCACATTGAAAGAACCTCTGCTTTGGTTCACCTTATCGACTGTTCGATGTTCCTCGAGGAATTTGAAGCGATTGAGGCCTATGTGACGGTGAGAACGGAGCTTGAGAAGTTCAACCCTGACCTCCTTAATAAAAAAGAAATCGTGTGTTTAACGAAGATCGACGCCATGACTGAGGATGAAATTGAGAAATTCCGCTCATGTATGGAAGAACAGTTAGACCGCCGAGTCCTCCCTATTTCGGGTGTCTCAGGGCGTAACATTGATCTCTTGAAGCAACTTATGCTAAGAACCAAAGAATTGATTTCAGAAGAACAGAAAGAGGCATCTCATGGCAATAAATGAATACGTTCAATCGGAAGTAAACAAGGTTATCACTAACACTTCGTTTGAATTCCCACTTAATCACGCAATGGCGTCTGCCTGGATCCTTGCTAACTTCAAAGGCGATAATCTCAAAGTCTTCGACATGAGAAAAACATCTGCTCTTGTTGATTACACTGTCATCGCTACTGCGCAGAACGCGACCCAAGCTCGCGCGATGATCGATGAAGTTTCTCAGAATTTAAAAAACCAGGGTGCTCACATTCTTTCTTACGAAGGTTATGAAGGCGCAGACTGGATTCTTCTTGATACTGGCGACATCATGGTTCACGTTTTCAACGGTCCAGCTCGTGACGTTTATGATCTTGATATGATCTATGCGAAGAATGCACAGGTGAAAATTCCAGAAGAGTTTTACTTCGGTAAACCGACTTCTACGACTTCAGAAAAAGCTGACCTTAAAGGCTTCTACTAAGTGGCAAAAACGCTTAATCTCATCGTGGTGGGCAAACTTAAAGATGCCCACCTCGAAGCTGTTGAAAACGACTATCTCAAACGCATCAATAATCCCGAACTCATCATTCACGAAGTAAAAGCATCTGCCGAAAACAAAGAAGCAGAAGGCGAAGTCATCTTGAAAAAGATCAAAGATCTTTGTCAGGGTGGGAGTTCTCACATCATCGTCATGAGTGAATGGGGAAAGAAACAAACTTCAGTCGCGTTCGCTGAATGGACAAAAAACCTGATCGAAAAACCGGCCAAGGTCTTTTTTGTCATTGCTGGTGCGGAAGGGTTTTCAGAAGAAGTACTGAAAGCCGCTCAAGAGAAAATCTCTCTCTCTGATTTGACGTTTCCGCACAAGATCGCCCGTATTTTACTCGTTGAGCAACTCTATAGAGCTCAAACGATCCGTTCAGGTCATCCCTATCACAATTAGTCTGGTATAAACTCATCGGTTACGCTCCTCATCAATGCTGACCTTCTTCCCAGTTCGCGCTAAAATATTCTTCGGTTCATATTCTAAGGAAGTTGTATGCAAACCATTCAAGGTCTATCTCCGCGAGTTCTCCTGGTCGTCATGGACGGCTACGGGATGAGTGAAAACGAAAACCACAACGCCATCAAAGCGGCGAAGAAGCCGAATCTTGATTATATTTTTTCTCACTACCCTCTCACGACAATTCAACCTGGCGGCGAAGCTGTCGGCCTTCCAAAAGGTGTTGCGGGAAATTCTGAAGTGGGACATTTGAATCTTGGAGCTGGACGTCCAGTTCGACAGGATCTGGTTCGAATCAACGAAGCGATTCAGAACAACACATTCCGTGACATGCCTAAGATGAAAGAGCTCATCGAGTTCGCGAAGAAAGGAACAAAACGCATTCACCTCATGGGTCTTCTTTCTGATGGAGGCGTTCACGCTCACATTAATCACTTGAAAGAAATTCTGAAAATTCTGCGCGAGCATTCTGATATCAGACTTTATCTTCATGCCTATATGGATGGTCGTGACACGGCCAAGGATAAAGGCGTGCAGTATGTGAAAGACATTCTCCAGGAGCCTGGATTTGTTTTCGCGAGTATGCAGGGTCGCTCGATCGGAATGGATCGCGACAGAAGATGGCAGAAGATTGAACATGCATACAAAACGTTCATCGGTCAGGGCGAGAAATCAACTCTGAAGCCACAAGACTATGTTCTTGAAGAATATAAGAAAGGTATTTTTGATGAATTCATCACACCAGTTCTGTTCTCAGAAGATGGTGCGATTAAAAATGGCGATGCTGTTTTCTTCTTCAATTATCGTCCGGATCGCGCTCGTCAGATTACGCTTGCGATGAATGATCCGAAGTTCACTGAGTTTCCTGTTCCTGTGAAACCTGGATACTTCTTGTGTATGTCTCCATATGTTCCGGAAGAACTTCCGAATCTTCCGATTCTCTTTGATAAAGAAAAAATCAAAGGCACACTTGCTGAGTACATTTCTACAATCGGTAAAAAACAATTCAAGATTGCTGAGACTGAAAAATACGCACACGTCACTTATTTCTTCAATGGTGGCGAAGAGCAACCGTTTCCGGGTGAAGAGCGATGCCTCGTTCAATCTCCGCGTGACGTTGCCACTTACGATCAGAAACCAGAGATGAGTGCAGTTGAAGTGACAGATAAATTGATTGCAGCTCTTGAAGATAAATCATTCAGCTACTATCTGGTGAATTTTGCCAACGCAGATATGGTTGGTCACACAGGTATTTTCGATGCTGCCGTTAAAGCAGTTGAAACGCTGGATGCCTGTGTTGCTCGTCTTTATAAGAAGTGCGAAGAGCAGAATATAACGATGCTTCTCACTGCCGATCACGGAAACGCAGACCAGATGGTTTACGAAGAAGGTGGCCAGCATACATCTCACTCTGACTCTGATGTACCTTTCTGTGTGGTTCATCCAAAACTGAAAGATCAGAACATCATGGTTAATACTGAGAGCAAGATCCTGGCACTCAAAGATGTTGCACCTACGATCTTAAAGATATTAAATATTCCTAAGCCCCGAGATTTCTCAGGAAACTCGATTTTCGTTTAAAGGAAGCGCATGAAACTCGCTCACATTGGTTTACTTTGTTCAGGTGGTGACTCTCCCGGTATGAACTGTGCAAT
>JBEIQF010000319.1:0-3907 GCA_040376635.1 Halobacteriovoraceae bacterium | reverse complement strand
GTATAATGCCTTGATTGGTGGAGCTCTAATAGGCCTGGCAGTAAGCATAATGCTTCTTTTCAACGGTAAAGTCACAGGTATCAGTGGCATTCTTGGTGGAATGATGAATCCTAAAACAACTGATAAAACATGGCGTCTATTTTTTATTTCAGGTCTCTTATTTGGAGGACTCGTTCTTCGGGTCATTGCCTCGGATCAGGTTTTCACCATCGAGACAAATGTATCAAATATCGATTATATCATTGCCGGTTTATTGGTTGGCTTCGGTACTCTTCTTGGAAATGGCTGCACATCAGGTCATGGAGTCTGCGGTATATCAAGGTTTTCAGCTCGCTCCATAATCGCCACAATCGTATTCATTGTTTCAGGTATTCTAAGTGTATTACTATTTAAGTTCATCAGAGGTGATTTATGAGATTATTAATCACATTTATCTCAGGAGTTATTTTTTCTCTCGGACTAGGTGTATCAGGAATGACTCAACCTCATATTGTAAGGGGATTTCTTGATGTATTTGGATCTTGGGATCCCAGACTTATGGGAGTAATGATTGGTGCCATCTCTGTTCATGCATTGGCTTTTCGTCTGACGATGAAGAGGAATTCACCAATCCTGGAATCAAATTTCCAGTTACCAACAAAAAAAGATATAGATAAAAGATTAACAATAGGTGCCACGATCTTCGGTCTTGGTTGGGGGTGGGCAGGAATTTGTCCGGGTCCGGGGCTGGTAGCATTGTTATCGGGAGATATACGTTTTATTCTATTCGTCGGTTCTCTACTCGTCGGTATGCTGACGTTTCAACTTGTGGACCGTAAATTCTTGAGTGTGAGGTAGGAATATGAACGACCAATTAATTTTCCATCAGCTTTTTGAAAAAGAAACTTCTACATACACTTACCTTTTGGGAGATCTTGAAACGAAAGAAGCGATCCTTATCGATCCAGTCATTGAAATGGTCGAGAGAGATCTTCAACTCATAAAAGATCTAAATTTAAATCTCAAATACGTTCTGGACACGCATGTACATGCTGACCATATAACCGCAGCTGGAGAAATTCGTAAGCGGACCAATGCGAAGACAGGAGTAAGTTCGGCCTATGATATGGCCTGCACTGATCTTCATATTGAAGAGGGCCAGGAAATTAGCTTTGGCAGATTTACAATCAAGGCCATTCATACTCCTGGTCATACTAGTGGATGCCTATCGTATAAATTAAATAACATGGTTTTTACAGGAGATGCGCTCCTTGTAAGAGGTTGTGGTCGAACAGATTTTCAAGGGGGGTCTTCGGAAAATCTCTTCCATTCAGTAAGAGAGAAGCTCTTTGGATTACCAGATGATACAGTCGTTTATCCCGCTCATGATTACAAAGGATTCACGAAATCTTCCATCGCTCTGGAAAAGAAATTTAATCCTCGTTTGAATACTGAAATTCCAAAAGAAAAATTTGTTGAAATCATGGCCAATCTAAATCTCCCCTATCCCAAAAAGATTCAAGAAGCGGTTCCGGCAAATCTTCAATGTGGAATAAATTTGAATCCTGAAATTTTAAAATCAGAATTTGTAGAAGGCATACCAACTGCTTCACCTGAAGAAGTTCTCTCCAAGTTAGGTCACGTCAAAATTTTTGATGTTCGAGGACTTGATGAATTTCATAATGAACTAGGACATATTCCTACCGCCAAATTATGCACATTGGGTGAAAAGCTCGAGCAGCAATTAAATCTTGAAGATAAAACAAAAGAGATCGTCTTTGTATGCCGCTCCGGCAAAAGATCAGCAGTTGCTACACGCCTCGCCTTAGATCATGGATTTAAAAATGTTTTTAACATGCAAGGCGGTATGTTGAAATGGAACGAACTGAAATTTCCGCTCGAGAGAGACAGAGGCGGCTCATAAAATCACTGCCGCACCGATGGATGAACCAGAAAGAAGACTGGGATATTCTTCCTTGTTGTTAGCTCACTTACTAACGCGCTAACACCAAGGAACCATCTGGACTCAGCAAAATATTTTATCCTGGTTGGAACGTTCCTGCTCCTCATGGCCATCAGCCCAGGCCTTCTCAAAAAACTCCCCTTCACTAGCTCAGTTGTTTATCTGTTATTTGGTTTGCTTCTTGGATCGCATGGTCTGAATCTCGTCGAATTGAACTCTCTTGAGCACACAACATTAATTGAAACCATATCAGAGCTAACTGTTATCATTTCTCTTTTTACTGTGGGGTTGAAACTTCGTCTCAAACTTTCGGACTCTCTCTGGCTCATGCCTTTATCACTCGCCACTATATCGATGATCATAACTGTCGGATTGATTGCGGCCTTAAGCTATTACTTCCTTGGACTTGGACTCGGCCAGTCCATTCTTCTCGGCGCCATTTTATCACCGACAGATCCGGTTCTTGCGTCTGAAGTACAATTGAAGCATCCCGGAGAAAAAAATTCGATGAAGTTCATTCTTACGACTGAAGGTGGCATGAATGATGGGACAGCTTTTCCTTTTGTCATGTTGGGATTAGGAATAATGGGTATTGAAGGAAAGAAGTGGGGTTTGGATAACTGGATCATGAAAGATCTTCTCTGGGCAATAACTGCGGGGGTGGCGAGTGGCGTGATGAGTGGAATCCTTGTCACGAAAATTGCGACTCACGTTAAAGAAGTGAGAAAAAGTTTTTACCTGGAAGATTTTCTCACCATTGCTTCAATTACTCTGTCTTATGGAATTGCGATTCAAATACATTCTTATGGATTTCTGGCCGTCTTTGCAAATGCTCTCACGATCCGTCAGCTCGATATGAAGAAATTCAATGCTGATAAATCCCAGACAGAAGACAGGATCCCGGACAATGTCCTTTCCTTTAATGAGCAACTTGAGAGAATCTTTGAAGTGGTGTCAGTAGGTACAGTCGGATTACTCATCAACCTCCGTACTTTTTCCTGGGGAGCACTGATCATAGCTCTCTCCGTAATCTTTATCATCAGACCAGTAGCTGTCTTTCTGGGGACAAGCTTGTCAGATCTAGACCTTAAAGAAAAAAGTTTTCTCTCTTGGTTTGGAGTGCGAGGAATAGGTTCTATTTATTATCTGTATTTTGCCATCAACAACACAGGCGCAATCGAAGATCGATCAACCTTAATCAACTACACACTCTGGACGATTCTTTTTTCCATTTTCATCCACGGAATCTCTGCAAAACTCATCCTGAAAAGATACGGTGGAACTCCTCCGTCTTAAAGTGGTTTACCATCTTTCATTGTCATTCTCAAAAGAGGACCGGCCATGAAGGTTGTGACAAGGGCCATGATAACAAGCATGGTAAATAGTCTTGGAGTCAACACACCGATAGTTAAACCGATATTCAGGACAATCAATTCAACAAGGCCTCTTGTATTCATGAGAATTCCGAGAACAGCTGATTCCCGACGCGTATTTTTAGAAAGAATGCCTCCGAGAAAAGCTCCCCCAAACTTACCCGCAATCGCAAGGATGATAATCAATCCACAAATAATCCAGTCAGCACTTCCTGAAATGAGAAGAATTTGAGTTTTCATTCCTGTTAATGCAAAGAACGCCGGCAAGAATAGAATGCGTAAGAAGTCTTGAAGTCGCTGACTCACATCATGAGCTATCAAACTGTCATGAGGAATGACTGCACCAAAAAGAAACGCACCGAAAAGACCATGAATGCCGATTGCTTCTGTCATAGTGGCAGAGATTAAAGCGCCGAGGATTGAAAATGCGAGAAGAGCTTCAGGCAATCTCTCAAATTTCTTTTCAAGCTTTGGGATGATAATTGAAAAAGTAGGACGAACGATGAACAGCATGAAAACAACATATGCAATGGTAAGCCCAATCGTCAGACCAGCTCCACTGAGTGATGATGTTGTGATTCCTGTTACAACC
>JBEIQF010000398.1:0-2970 GCA_040376635.1 Halobacteriovoraceae bacterium | reverse complement strand
TTTGAGACTATCTTTAACGTTCTGAAGATCCATCGTTTCTGATTCTTCAATTGCAGGGAAAACAAAGTAAGCTTGTTCACCAAGTGACAGGCGGCTTTTCACGAACTCAACATACTTTTCGTAATTCACTTTTTCAGTAATGCGAGTTTTGATTCCCTTACGACCAGCAGGCATCATTTTGATTGATGAAATATCGAGATCGCCATATTGCGCGAGTGAAAGTGTACGAGGGATTGGTGTCGCGGTCATGATAAGAGAGTGAGTTCCTTCGCCCTTCGCAACTAAACGCAGACGCTGCTCAACTCCAAATTTATGTTGTTCATCAATAATCGCAAGACCCAGTTTTTTAAATTTCACTGAATCCTGAAAGAGCGCATGTGTGCCAATCACAATTTCGGTTTCACCATCCATCATATTTTTCAGCATGGCTTTTTTCTCTTTGGCCTTAGTGGAGCCAAGAAGAAGTTCTAAATTCAGAGCGGGATTCAATTGTTTGAACGATTCATAATGTTGAGTCGCCAGAGCTTCGGTCGGACACATAAGCCCAACCTGATAGCCGGATTTATTCGCTACTCTGGCTGCAAGGAATGCGACGATGGTTTTTCCGCAACCAACATCACCCTGAACCATTCTCATCATCGGATGACCTGAACGGAAGTCTTTCAAGACCTCTTCAAATACTTTGAGTTGGTCACTCGTGAGTTCAAAAGGAAGATGCTTCACAAGATCGTGAACTTTATTCTGCTCAAGTGAAATCACCGGAGCATCTTTGCGTTTGATAAATTTTCTGCGTGTTTGGATTTTTAACTGATCAATCAGAAACTCTTCATATATCAGGCGCTCTTCCGCAGCATCTTTCATCTTTGGATTGAATTGATCCACCGGAATTCTTCCATGGATGACTTTAAAGGCTTCACCCAGACTCATCTTGGAGTCATAACCAAGCTCAGGAAGAGTTTGCGGAATCTGATCCCACAAATGTCTTGGGATAAGCTCAATAACTTTTTTAAGATGATTGCCAGCAATCTTATTCACCGTTGGATATTCGATGATGTAGGGATTTGCGTTCACTTCCGGATCAATGATCTGTGGATTAATGACTTGTTTCTGCGCCTTGAATTCCTGGACTTGTCCGAGGAAGGCAATGTGATCAAGGGCTTCAATTTGTTTTTTCTGGTTTGGATATAAATTGAACCAACGAAGACTGAGGGACTCGTGAGAGAGATCGTCTTTCAGCACAACGTAACCGTTATACAAAAGAATGTTCCCTTTACCACGACGACCGAATGCAGGCTTGATCTCGCAATGAATGATCTTGCCTGAGCCTTTGAAAAATTGATTCATCTGCGCTTCCCGGAATGGCTGAAGCGCAGGCATTTTATTAATTCTTAGAGGGAGAATCCAGAGAAGCTCGAGGAGAGTGGACACCCCGGCCTCTGTAAGCTTTTCAATTGTCGGAGAAGGTTTCTTACCGGCAGTTAAAAGTTCAAGTGGAGAGTGCCAGTTGATATCAACTGTATTTGACGTCTTGGACTTCATAAGTCAAATCGCCTTTAGGTGCTTTGACGACAACTTCATCACCAACTTCTTTGCCGATGAGAGCTTTTCCTAGAGGAGAGCTGTAAGAAATTTTCTGAGGGTCATTCATGGCTTCGTCTTCACCGACAATTTGAAACGTCATTTCTGATTCTTTCTGGTTGTCATAAATTCTGACTGTGGCACCGAACACAATCTTATCCAGTTTCATGTTCGTAACATCAACCACGCGTGCGCGTGCAAGTTTACTTTGCACATCAAGAATTCGACCTTCGATATGTGACTGTTTTTCTTTCGCGAAATGATACTCAGCATTTTCTTTGAGGTCACCAAGTTCACGTGCTTCAGCGATTGCTTGTTTAATTTGCTCGCGATCAACAGTAATAAGAATCTTGAGTTCATCCTCAAGCATTTTCTTACCTTTTAGTGTCATTGGATTTTCGCTCATAGCTTCCTACTTCTTAAACAATGATGCCGCTTTTGCGAGCGCATCTTGTCTCTCTTTATCTGGATTTGTACCCGGAGAGCCTATCTTAAAATAATCACAAAAGTTAGCTTTCTCTTTGTCTTGCACCCGATCCGCTGAAGATTCCCGGCACTCGTTATACGCCTTAACATCATAAAACTGACACATCTTACAGCAACGGATATCCGCCATACAGTTTGGACATGTATCCCTGCGGCCAACCATGATTTTATAGGTATCGGAAAGCGGTTTAGAGCATTTCCAGCATGAAAGTGACAATTAAAACTCCTGACCTACACCAACTCCAAGGCCCAATCCGTTTTTAGGATCTGTAGGGGAGAAAAAGATCTTCGGTGTATTGCGTTTGTTATATTCCTCAACCGATTTATAAAGTAAATACTCATTATTGTATTGAATGGTTTTCGAGTACAGATAGCTCACGGCGATCATGGTCGCACCGCCAAATAATAGAAAATTCCGGCCAGTTATCCCGGAACTATCATTCCCAGAAGTCCGGAGAAGCCCCCCGAGCATCATCGCGGTTCCGAGAGTACTCATCGCTGCACTTTTCCAGGTCGGTCGGTTGTTCGCCTGGTATTCATCCAGAAGCCCCTTCGCCACGTCGTCTTTCTGAAGATAGTAACGAAGACCTTCACCACGATTTTTCGAGCTCACGTCGACAAGAATCTCCTGATAGTTCACGGTTGCTACACGGCTACACGTCTCTGCCGCGAAGACAGAGGTGCAAACCAGAAAGCAAATCAAAACAGTCAGCTTTAACATAAGAGGTAAATAGTTCTTGTTCGTTGAACATTGGTACTCTCGGCATTTTAACTTACCATAAAATAAAAAGCGACCTTGTAATTTATGGACTTAATCAAGACTGGTATTGGAATCTCAAAAACGATTAAAAACGTTTCGCGTTTTCGCGAGATTCTTACTGTATTAAGTCGTCACGGATTTTCGGA
>JBEIQF010000410.1:0-2866 GCA_040376635.1 Halobacteriovoraceae bacterium | reverse complement strand
CTCAAAGAAGATCCAACTGAACTGATTGGTGAAGCAACTGCCTTCTGGTCATCCAAGCGCGATAAAATCATCGAGCTCGGTGTGATGTTGAACGAAGACCATTGGGGTAAGGGCCTCATGGTTGAAGCATTAGAAGCTGTGATTGAATACGCCTGGAAAAATATGGATATCGTTCGCATTCAAGCCAGATGCAAATCAGAGAACACACAGAGCTTTAAAATGCTCACGAAACTCGGCATGCATCACGAAGGCTGTTTGAAGAAGAGTCTTTTCTGTAAAGGGAAGGCCTGGGATATGGAGATGTTTAGTCTGACAAAATAAAAAAAGGGCCCCGAGAGGCCCTTTCTTTCTTAGATTACTGAAGAGATCTTTCTGTAGAATCAGCAGGCTTTTTATCGCCCGACTTAGTCTTGCCCGAACCATCACATGCGATTGCTGAAACGGTAAACGCGCATACGATCATAGCTAAAAGAATTTTATTCATACTGCCTCCTTGGCCGATAACGAATTATATAACGAAACTATGGAAACAATGTTTAACATTTCTGAGACTGAATCAGTTTCACGAGATTACGCACATTTGTCTCCGGAGTTTGAATCAAAACCCCGTGTCCAAGACCAGCTACCCAACGTTTAAAGTCGAGTCCTCTGTCTCTCAGGTCCTGATAGTAGGCCGTTGCTTTCTTCAGCATGAGATCCCCTGGAAGGTGGAGCCAGGCCGGATCAAGGTTACCCTGAATGAAAACGTGAGGAGGAAGAAGCTTCTGGATTTCAACGAGATCACATCTCCAATCCACACCGATCACATCAATGTTTGTGAGATCAAGCGCTTTAACAAAACCCGCTTGAGTGTGCTTAGAATAGTAAACCACTTTTGTCTTAGGTGATTTAGCTTTGAACTCTTTAAGAAGTTCAGTGATTTTAGGAACGATGAATTCCTTATAGTCAGCAACACAAAGTTCACCGGCCGCAGTGTCGAAAAGACAAACTGCTTGAGCGCCATTGTTTGCCTGCATAAGCATTTCTTCAAGAAGCTCAGGCATAAGAAGTTTTGTGAATGCTTCGAAACGACCATCGAAGAGACCTTGTTTTGCTGAAACAAGATTTCCTGCGTGTGAGCCTTCAACTGCATATGTGTAAAGTGTAAAAGGAGCACCAACGAAACCAAGGAGAGTTACGTCTTTTGGAAGTCTTTCGCGAAGAAGTTTACAAGCATCACCCTGAAATTTATAAAACTCTTTTCCTGGTGCTTTAATTTTTAGTTTAGCAATGTCAGCTGTTGATTGAAGGTGCCATTCAAGAGTAGGTGGACCTGAGTGATAAGAAAGTCCCATGCCTAGTTGCTCAAGCGGGAAGAGAAGATCTGAGAAAAGAATTGCGGCATTGAAACCGAAATCCTGAATAGGGCCAAGAGTCACTTCGCAAGCAAGCTCCGGGTTCTTACACATAGTCATGAAATCAGAATTCTTTTTGATTCCTTGGTAGTGTGAGTGATAACGGCCGGCCTGTCTCATGAACCAAACTGGAAGAGTTGATCCGCGGTTTTCAAAAATATCCATTTTATTTTCCTTTCACTTCTAACTTGTAACCAATTCCTCTGACAGATGTGATGATCACAGATCCGTCGCCTGAGTCGGCCCATTTTCTAAGTTTAACGATATAGTTATCAATTGTTCTGTTTGTAGGGAAAGCGTTCTCGCCCCAGATGGATTCAATCATCTCATCACGGGCAACGACTTCGTTCTTTCTTTCAAGAAGAAGTTCAAGAATAGCGCATTCTTTCTGACCAAGAGGAAGAATGAGTCCTGAACCATCTTTAATCTCAAAACGCTTCGGCCAGAAAATGAGTTTTCCGAAAACAAATTCATCCGGATTATGAAGCGTGATCTGTCTTGATTTAAGAATACGATCAAGTCTCAGCGTGAGCTCTTTTAACTCAAATGGTTTTGTGATGTAGTCTTCCGCCCCAAGCTCCAGTCCTTCTACTCGAAGTGTAGGATCATTGAGTGCCGTACAGAAAAGAAGAACGCAGTCTTTTCTGCGATCCCTGAATTCACGAGCAAGTGAAATCCCGTCGCCATCAGGAAGACCAATATCAAGAATCACAATCGCCGGAGCGAGATCTTTAAACTTAACTCTCGCCTCAGCACATGTCGGTGCAAGTTCAACTGAGAACTTCTTCGCTCTCAGGTAATCACGAAGGGTTTGCCCTAGATTTGGTTCATCTTCCACCAGAAGTACTGAGAGTTCAGACATCAATGCCTCCCTCTGGTGCTTTGAAAGTGAGCTTGAATTTCAAGCGTTCATCATTCTGAATTTCAAAATGACCCTGCATTTTTTTCATCAGGTTCTTGATGAGGTATAGGCCAATGCCCGAACCTTTTGATGAATTGAATTTATAAAAGAGATCGCCCAGGTGAGAGAGGTCACCTTTGAACTTCTCGCCGAAGTCATCATATGTGATTTCCACAAAATGATTTCTTCTTGTCGCTTTCACTTCAACCTTTGTGACATTTTTGTTGTGACGAAGAGTGTTCTCAAAAAGATTCCTGAAAATCATGTTGAGTGAGAGTTCATCGGCCAGGACTTCCTGAGCATCAGGAGCAATGTCAAAATGAACATTAAGGGGAGCATGAAGTTTTGAATGCTGACGACGAAGGTAACGCTCAATTCCTACCGGAATAAGAGTCATCACAGCGTCTTGTTCAATACGTGAAAGTTGAAGACTCTTCTCGAGTTCTCCTTCCAGTTTATGCGTGTCTTCGATCAGACGAGTTGTCAGGTCTGCGAGTTGATCGTGCGAATGAGTTTCATCCTCAATCATCTCTTTAATCACTTCGGCCTGAAGTCTCATGCTCGCAAGAGG
>JBEIQF010000294.1:0-4321 GCA_040376635.1 Halobacteriovoraceae bacterium | reverse complement strand
ACAAGAAGAGAGAAGTCCTGAAAGAATTCATCCGGTGCGCGCGCAACTGATTGCACACTTCCGAAGATCGCTTTTTGATCCCAGTCTTTTTTTCCTAAACTTGCCGAGAAAATGCCGGCCTCGAGTCCATAGCTTGTGTATTTAGAGTGGTTTTGTTCAACGAGTTCTTTAACGTGAGCAAGGACAAGAACGCGACCCTTGGCGATCTTTGCGAGTTCAGCGATGACAAGACTTTTGCCGGCACCAGTTGGTAACACAATAAGTGCCGGATCACGCTTTTGTTTGAAGTAAGCAATCGTGTTTTCGACTGCTTCTTTCTGATAGGGTCTTAGCTGGTACATTGAGCTAAGTTTAGCTTTTATGCACCTTTTTTAGCAACTTCTATTCGAGAGAAGGAATCATCATCCTCTCAATACGTTTACTACTAGCAGGGCCACGACCTGGTTTATTTAGATAATCAGGCGTAAGTGTCTGATCCCTGCGAAATTTATCTTCAAGAGCTTGCCACATAGGAACTTTTTCTTTCTCACCTTCGTGAACAACGAATCGCGTGAGATTGGAAATTCCGTATGCTCCTCTTACAATTCCTTCTGAAAAAGCGACTTTATAATACTTAAATGGATGAATTGGTTTACCATCTTTTGTCACATCCCATACTTGTACTTTTCCGTTTTCGTTTCTTGAATAAGTGAATTCAACACCAGCAAAATAAAGTGGAAGATTAAATTTCAGACAAACTGTTGCAATCATCTTGATCCAACCACCCATGATCCTCGCTGTATAAACGTTGTAACCATATTTATCAGCGAAGTCGAATGTACGAGGATTTCCTTCGTAAAGTGCACGACGGGTTACTCCGCCAACCGGATAGTTGTGACCTGAAAGAGCAGGGGCGTGAATCGCAAAATCAGCATTCGTTGCTTCCATCATCGCGTCGTTAATAAAGAACTGCCAGACTTTGTCATCGTTGATCTGATAGAAGGGACGGAGTGTACTCTGGCCAACAACTTCATTCAGCCACTCTTCGCCGTATTCATGATTCAGGTCTTTATTTGCGTCGGCGATAAGGGACGTCATCTCTTCATCTTTCACCGGAGTGTTTACTGGAAGAAGATTGTAATCCACAACTTTCACTGCTTTTGTCTTGCGATCATAATCGATGCGTAAGCGACCAAGCCATTCGCCGTGATTTCCCGCTTGAACGATGGGCACAATCTTATCATTCTTTGTTTTCTGGAAGACAACTTCCTGAAGTTCACTGTGAGAGTGACCACCAACGATCACATCAATCTCCGGAACATTCTTCGCGAGCTTCTTATCTTTTTTCACACCAATGTGAGTAAGAGCGATGATCACTTCGTTGCCGCGCTCACGAAGATACTTCGCCCATTTTTTAGCAACATCAGTTTCGCTTGTGATTTTTCCTTCTCCCTCCAGACGCCATTTATAAAGAAGATCATTTGTCGTGATACCGATCACACCAACTTTGACTCCACCAACTTTTCCTTCCCAAACGGGTTTTACATGCTGGTTTATATTTTTATAAGAAGAATCAATCTTGAAGTTCGCTGCAAGAAGGGGACGGTGAGGAGGAACATCACGAAATATCGCTTCAAGATCTGTAGGTGCCATGAGGTAATCATGGTTTCCAAGAATCGCTACATCGTGACCGAGATTATTAAAAGCTTCGAAAGATTTTTTTCCTTTATCTGCGAGATAAAAAATACTTCCTTCCATGAAGTCACCGGCGTCCATACTGATAGAGCCAATACCATTTCTTGCGGCCTCTTCTTTCTGGTGCTGCATAAGAGTTTTTAAACGGGCATATCCGCCGATATCACTCTTGTGGGGTGATTGCTCAAAGTGTGAGTGCAGATCATTTGTATGGAGAATCTGGATGGTCTCAGCGAAAGCGGGCGCTGATAGTAATAGACCTAGTAAACTTACAGAAAGGATATTCATGGCAGGATTCCTCATCATTAAATTTGAAGTACTCTTCGAATCGGATTTGAGGGGCCTCTTTGATAGAAATGTGACCTTAATTAATCGTGAGGGAATTTCTTGCCGTGAACTGATGCGCGAAGCGTCTTCTTTTTGAAATAACTAAAGTTGATATACTTTCTTAAGTTTTGGTTTGATATATGAAACAAGAGTTTCTATATTCAAATCATGCGTAAATTGTTTCTTGTTCATAAATGGCTCTCTCTCGTTTTTAGTCTCCCTCTTGTGGTCATGGCGATCACGGGACTTATGCTGGCCTTTGCTCCAAAGCACGAGAAGCCGAACTCCCAGAAAAATATTTCTTCGATGCTGCCTGTGTTTGAAATTTTAGATCAGCAGAGAAGAGAACATCCTTCCGCCCAATTCATGCGTGCAAATTTCTCCGATGACACAGTCATGGTGATGCTAAGAGAGAAAGGTGTGCGATTGCTGAAGATTGACCGGGCGGAAGGCCGTGTTCTGTCGAACACATCACCGACTGATGATATTTTTGTACTCGCAAAGATCATTCACGAAAGTTTTTTCCTTCAAGGATTTGGAAAAAATCTCGTCGCCATTTCTGGCATCATGCTTTTCATTATTCTTCTGACCGGAATCATTTATTCACTGAAACGTCTCATGAAAATGAGAAGAGTGAAAAACTTAAAAGAGTTCCACATCGCCATCGGAGTGATGGCCTTACTTCCTTTGGCCTTCTCTGCTGTGAGTGGAACTCTTATTGAGTACAATAGTTTCTTCTTTCAGGATAACAAACAGATTCCACACGCAAGACCTGCATCGTGTAGCTGGAATGATTCACTTCAGGTGATCAAAGAGCGCGCGAATGGACGAGGCATGATTATGTTCTGTCGTCCTGATCATCCCTACATTTCAATTGCCGGAAAAGATGGTCACCGCGAATACACGCCCTTCAATCAGGAAATTCTTTTTGTTCCTAAAGCAGACTGGGCCGGACAACGAGGCACAAGAAAGCACTGGTTTGTTCACTGGCACGGTGGAGAGAATTTCGGCAAATTCGAATTCCCCTATCAATTATTATCATCAGTACCACTTTTGATTCTCATCATTTCAGGACTCATCATCTGGTACAGAAAGCATAAAAGGAAACACGCATGAAAATTCAATACCTCTTGTTATTAAGTATTGCTGCAAGTGCATACGGAGCAGAAGAAACTCTGGAAACGATTGATGTCCATGGAGAACAGGATCTCTCTGTCACTCGACCATTATGGGAAGAGAAAGACACGACCAAAATCTTAACGGGTAAGAAAAACCGTTCTTCCAAAATTAACTACCTTCCACCTGTCCAGACCGACAATAACAGACAGCACTTCTCACAGCAGCCTGGAATTTACGCTGCTGATCTAGGAACTGAACCGTGGACATCTCTCAGTTTTCGGGGAATCGGTGACCCGCACGAAGGACAAAATCTTCTGATCCTTCAGGACGGATTGCCTGTATCGATCGATATGTACGGCCAGCCCGGTAACTACTATTCACCACCAGCACCTTTGATGGACAGCTTAAATGTCATCGCTGGTGGTGGCGCACTTATGTACGGTCCTCAGCCCGGCGGCGCGATCAATTACGTAACACCTAAACTTACTAAAGACATGAAAACTTCCGGCAAATTGAATGCAGCGGCCGGTAGTTATAATCTCCTCTCAACAGTGAACACACTTATGGGTTCATCAGGGAATACATCTTACTACGGCGGATACTACCGTAAGCAAGGTGATGGTCTCATGAAGAATAATTCTGACTTCGCTGCTGACTATTTGCAGTTCAAGACAAATACATTCTTAGAGAACAACACGATCTTCAAGTCATCGATCAATCTTTATGATTCAGATTTCGGTATGGCCGGCGGTCAGTCACTTGCTAGCGGAGGTAACCTGAATACCTGGACAGGATCTAATCGTAATCCAACAAGAAGGCATGACAGACTGAGAATCGCTCGAGCTCAACTCATGATGGGTGTGGAGAAAAAACTTGGTGAGGAAACTTACCTTGATGCTCAACTCTGGGGTACAGCTTACAAACGTTATAATAAGACTCAGACAGGAAGTGGCTTTGGTCAGATTCCAACGGCGAACACAAACTCAATAAATGATATCCGCGCTTACGGCTTCAACGGTGAAGTGAGAGTAAAACACAAAACAGCGAGTGTTGGTTACCTCTCGTATAACTCAAATTCTCCGACTCATGCTCAATCAGGGAAGGATGCAAGTTCTAACTCCGGGGATACAACTTCAAGAAGTCTTCGTACAACAAGAACTCAAGCTATCTTTGCTGAAAACAATTTCACGTTTGGTAACTT
>JBEIQF010000357.1:0-3334 GCA_040376635.1 Halobacteriovoraceae bacterium | reverse complement strand
TGGATCCATTCCTTCCGGATAATGAACGGTGAGTTCGCGTTTACCACCCAGGTTGATTTTTGAAGGAAGATCACGGTTGGGATCAGGGAATCTAGCGCGAAGATACTCAGGGATAAACTCAAAGCTCAGTTCCGGATAGTGCGAGAAGAAATCTTCAGCATCTATCGTAAGATCCATTTCAAGCTTCTGCATTCTGTGCCAGAAAAAAAGTTTCTCGTATTCGGGTGTTTCTTTCCAACGCGCGACCTGTTCATTGATACGGGCGATGGAGAGTTCTTTGAGTTTTTGTTTTGTCTGCATAGGAAGAGTTTCGTAGCTCATCTTCGAAACACTTTCATCCATTACAATAGAACCGTATTTTGTCTTACGCTTGAAGGAGATTTTATCCGTGATTGAAATCTCATCTTCCTCTGTGAAAGGGAAAGGCTCGAGTTCATAAAGCCATTCTTCTTCAATCGCAAAGACCTTGATGGCCTCTTGCCTTTGAGTGATATCGAGGATGAGATAATACTCATCATGAAGATCAAGAGAGTGATGGCCCTTGATTGTCTTACCGGAGTAGTGAATGAAATCTTTTTGTTTCTGACGGAAACGCGCTACCTGATCAGGGAAACCTGAAAGGATGCATTTCTCCCACGGGAAATCTTCTGATCCGGGTGTTTTATAAAAATGCAGACGTTTTAAGAGTGAGCCCGTTCTGTCTTCTTCAATATCAAAGCAGATATATTTCAAGAGCGGATCTTTGTTCTTTAATTTCTCTCCGGCCACGAGAATTCTTGAAAGTCTTGCATCGAGTGGATACTGAAGCATTTTCTTTCCGGTCGGCGTGAGAGAATTATTTTCAATCGCCCCCAGTTTAGTCAGTAGCTCTTTGGCCTTTTCCCATTTCTCTTTATTGGGTGCCTGAATCCAGAGGGGAGTTTCTTTAATTGCTGATACAAGCAAGTATGTATCAGTCAGGTCAGCACGTTCAATTTCCGGAATCGTGTGTTCAGCACGCTCATTATAATCCTGCTGAGAATAGAGGCGCAGGCAAATGCCAGGACCTGTTCTTCCCGCACGACCAGCTCGCTGAATAGCACTGGATTTTGTTGTTGGAGAATCTTCAATGAATTTCAGGCCATTCCACGGTGAATAGTGGGCCTCACGCTGGATGCCTGAATCAATGACAGCATTGATTCCTGGAATGGTGACGGAACTTTCTGCGATATTAGTTGCGAGGATGATTTTTTGTTTTTGTGATGGCTTCAAGGCCTCGTTCTGTTCTTCTTTTGAGAGATCGGCATGGAGAAGATAAACATTGCTTCCGAGTGCCGCCTGAACTTTGAGCATTTCACGCATACCGGGAAGGAAGACGAGAATATTTTTATCACCAAGCGTACTTACGGCGTTTTTTACTTTTGATTCAAGTGACGCGTTCAGGATACTCGGTGTGTTCGGAAGATACGATATATCGACCGGATACATCTTTGCTTCAATTTCAAAAGTCTTCGCATTCTCGGGAACAATTGAGAGATCAAGTGTGGCCGACATCAGAATGATTTTTAAATCACGTTTTTTTTGAAGCGAGCGCAGAAGGGCAACAGCGAGATCTGTTTCAAGATGCCTCTCATGGAATTCATCGAGGATCACCACATCCACATCTGATAGTTCTGGATCAGACAGGAATTTTTTAAGAAACGTTCCTTCCGTATAAAAAATCAGGCGCGTTTTTTCTGAAATGTTCTTCTCGAAACGAAAGTGAAAGCCGACTTCTTCGCCCAGCTTCAAATTTTCCTCATCCGCTATCCGGGTGGCCGCAAGTTTTGCAGCGAGGCGACGAGGCTCCAGCACAACGACTTTTTTATTGAGTCCCGATGCGATTGCCCAAGGGAGACGCGTGGTTTTTCCCGAGCCCGGTGAGGCCTTGACCATTACAGTAGAGTAGTGGCGGGTCGCTTCTATTATGTCTGGAATGTAGGGATCAATAGGAAGAGGTTGCATCTTTTTAATCTTACCTCGATAATAGGTGAATTCCTAGGAGAACACTATGTCACTTTGCCCTTGCCGGTCGATGGACCAGAATAAACTTAATTACGAAGCTTGCTGCCAGCCTTTGATTGAAGGAAAGAAAAAAGCACCTACAGCAGAAGCCCTTATGCGTTCTCGTTACGCAGCTTACGTTGTTAAAAATGTTGATTACATCGACCAGACTCAAGTGACGGTTGACGGTGAAACTTATAATAAAGAAGAAGCTCTCAAATGGGCGGAAAGTTCTGAATGGCTTGGTCTTGAAATCAAGAAAACTCAGAAAGGCGAAGCAAACGACAACTCTGGACTTGTAGAGTTCGTTGCTCATTACAAAGATAAAGCTTCAGGAACAGAACTTAAGCATCACGAAACATCTTCATTCGGCAAACACAACGGCGAATGGAAATTTAAATCAGGCCACATCCATGGCGCTCAACCAATCAAGCGTCTTGATCCAAAAGTTGGAAGAAACGATCCTTGTTCGTGCGGCTCAGGCAAGAAATTCAAAAAGTGTTGTGGAGCCTAGTTGAAAAAGCAAATTCTCGATGAATTAATCTCTCGGGCCCGCGTTGAACTTGCGGGCCTTGAAGCTTCTGCCAAATCAAATCGCGACTTCGCGACTGATCCTGAATTCAAGGCCGAATCTAAATACGATACGCGCGGTCTCGAGGCTTCTTACCTCGCTTCGGCCGAAGCCAAACGTGTAGAAGAATTAAAACTCGAAATTCAGATACTGGAAGAAGTTGATGTTGATCAATCCAAAAAACTTGGTGAGATCAGTATCGGAGCTCTCGTTGAACTTGAGCACGGTAATCAAAAACGTAAGTATTTCCTTATTCCGACTGCAGGCGGAACCATCGTTAAAGTTGATGATGAAGCTGTGCTGGTCGTATCCGTTTTTTCACCGATCGGTGACGCTTTATTAGGGCTAAAATCAGGGGACGACTTCGAGGTCGAGACTCCCAAAGAGACCCGCAATTATCAGATTTTAAGCTTCCAGTGACCACATAAGTTGTCATTCACCTCAAAATCCCAAATTCTGAAATCTCTAAGATACCGTATTCGTTTTGTCGGAAAATAATCGTAAAGAGATATTTCTACCTCGCCGATAATGTTGAGACCAAACGAGGTTAAACATGAAATGGCTTCTTACATTATCTTTTCTGATGTCGATGTCTCTGGCGCAGGCCGAAGTATCACATGACCATGTTGAGAGCATGCTCAAGCAGATGGTGAGAGAGAACGTCATTTCCGCACAGGAAGCCGAGAAAGCAAAACTTCGCATGAAGTCCATGACACCTGAACAGTGGACGGCCATCAATTC
>JBEIQF010000515.1:0-1069 GCA_040376635.1 Halobacteriovoraceae bacterium | reverse complement strand
GGTTTCACGATGAGTGATGAGCGGAAGAAACAGATTCTCGGAATCTGCAAAAAATATAAAATCCGCTTAATCGAGGATGATCTCTACGGAGAACTTCATTTTGATAAGAAGCGCCCGAAGACTTATCGCTATTTCGATAAAGACGGCATTGTCACTTATTGCTCAAGCTTCTCGAAATTCTTAGGACCTGGCCTGCGCATCGGATGGGTTGTAACTGCTGGTGATCCTCATCAATATGTAAGACAGAAATTAAGCCTCAACCTCGCTTCTAACAGCCTTACTCAGTATACGGTTTCAAAAGTACTGAAGAATGAAGATCTTTTGAAAGTTGGCCATGATCTCGCCACTTACTATCAGAAGAACATTGGCATCTATTCCAATATTCTCCAGAGTGAGATGGGAGATAAACTTTCGTTATCAAGACCAACAGGTTCCTATTTCCTTTGGGCACGAGTTGAAGGCCTTGATGCAAGGGCCGCTTATCAAACTGCTAAGAAGAATAAAATTTCATTTACTCCCGGTCCGCTGTTTTCAGCGAACCGTCAGTATCAGAACTATCTGCGTATTAATTGTGCGTTTGAGTTCAACGAAAGAAGACAGGGTGAACTTCTGCGACTGGCGAAGATTCTACGGAATTAGAACAAGTTTTCCGATCGTCTTGCCGCTTTCAAGTTCCTTGTGGGCCTCACCAACCTGATCCAAAGGAAAACTCTTTACGAATGGAGCGCGAAGTTTACCTTCGTTATACCATTTCAAAAGATTGTCCATCGCTTCTGAGAAAAGATCCTGGCGTGAAAAAAGAAATGAGAGGTTAAACGTAATGAGACTTTTATTTTCAGAAGTCATGTTGATCGGATTAAATCGCGGTGTACGAAGATAGTCCTTGATGAGTTTTGGCCAGTTCACCTTACCACCCGTCTTGGGAAGCATGGAATGAGCACCATAGGAAACAAGCTTTCCACAGGCAGCGAGATGATTATAACTCTCTTTTAATGTTTCAGCGCCATTGGCATCGAAACACAGGTCAACTCCCTTCGGTGCATATTCTTCAACTTTCTTCCAGAGATCT
>JBEIQF010000136.1:0-8250 GCA_040376635.1 Halobacteriovoraceae bacterium | reverse complement strand
TCGTTTCCTGTAAATTTTTCACTTTCACCTTATGAAAACCCAAAGCCTTTTGATCCACTATAAAATAACTCCATTAGTTTAAGGAGTCTCTATGAAGTTTAAAAAGTTCACCATCTTCAATTCAAAACCGGCACCAGGCCAGGAAGCAGAAGAAATTGAGGTGTTGTTTAATCTTGATCATATCATTTCGATTAAGCCGATTCGTATCTCGAGATCGGATAAGTTATTGAATGGTTTCTGGATTCGTACAACGAATGGCAAGAAGTATCGTGCAGCAAAAATACCTGATGAATTACTCAGTGTAATTGGTGAAAAGTATCAGGGCACTGTGAACACGATGGTAGATCCTGACGAACAGCCTTTTCAGTAATATTCCTTAAGAGACGTTGCCTCCTTCCGAAAAGAAGGAAAGAGGTAACGTCACATGATGAATCTAATTCAGAAATTTCTATCAAAAGATCGCTCAAACAAATCTCATATCAGAAAGAATTTTGAAGCTTATTTTTGGTCTCTTCCTGAACATCAGTGGATCAAGGAAACTTCTAACAGAGCTCACTTTGAAAAAGCATTCGCTCATATGCCATCTGGTGTTCTTGAAGCGATGATGACGAAATATCCTGTGGTGTTTATCCCAAGCTATGAAATGAAAGAAGTTCACCGTCAGGGTGGCATGATTTCAAATACGATCGTTGTCTTCCCTGAGTTCCAGAGACTCCTCATGTCTGACAAGAAAAGCGCTGTGGCCTACATCGCCCACGAGCTTGCATTTGTTCTTCTTGAGCTTGAAGGTATGAAAGGCGATTCCATCATGGCCGAAGTTGAAGCGGATAAGTTTGTGAGTGACCTTGGACTTACATTTGAACTAGAAGAGCTTCTTCTTATGCTTGATGAAACAATTGAGAAAAGAGTTCGCCTTACTTATTTAACAATCAATCATTTCTCGTCATCTGATAATTAAAAAAGCAAATCAAAGCGGATGGGCTGGATGTTGAATCCTGTCCCATTACCGATCCTGTTATCCTTAAAATCCTTTGCATGAGATTTAAAATAAACACTGGCCTGTGGCGAGTAGGCGAGATTCTCTACATTATATCCGCGAAGGGAGAAACGTTTGCCGACAAAGAAATCATGTTTCTCTGAACTATCATCAAATTCAAAAGGTCCTTTACCCTCAGCATTCTGAAAGACATCTGAATTTTCTTCGTTGTATTTGATCACGCTGAACCCATATCCCACGTACCAGGAATCATTTAAATCATCGTGAAAGTTGTAGATTCCGAAAGCTCCTAACATCTGCTCTTCGATTTCAACAGAAGAGTGGCCGCCGTTAATGTCCTTAAAACGATATTCATTATGAATGTTCTGGTACTGAACACCTAGTTGGAACCTCGAGCTTAGCCTGTAAGCGTAGTTGAGACCTATGTCAGAGAAATAATAGATCACATCTTTGAAAGGGGATTTCTTCTTTGTATCTATATCTTCGTGTGATGAAGAGAGTCCAAAGCCATCGCGTCCAAAGGACACCATATGTCTTCTTTCTTCTGATAATGCAGTGAGGGGAAAAATGATAAAGAGGAAAGCAATGAACTTCATAGGACCTCCATCTTTTCAGAGTAGATAGGAGTGCAGTCTTAAAGTAAAAACACGATGCTTATATGCGAAGGCAAAAAGTCAGGAAAGAAAAGCTTAAGAATTTTCCAGTTGAACTAAATCTTTAACGCCAGATAATGGATAGTAATATTTTAGTTATAACTAAACCTTTAACAATGGAGAAGGGAATGAAAAAATTATTAGTTATTGTTGCTGTTGCTCTTATGACTTCATCTGCATTTGCTGCTAAGTACGGTTCAGCTGGTTGTGGTCTTGGTTCTATGATTTTCGAAGGTGACCAGACTTGGTGGAAACAAGTTCTTGCTGCTACAACAAACGGAACAGGTGTTCAGACTATTGGTATCTCTCTAGGTACTTCTAACTGTGACTCACCAGCTCCTCTTAAAGTTGGTCAGGCAGAAGCTTATGTTGAAGCTAACAAAGTTGCTCTTGCTAACGATATCGCTCGTGGTAACGGTGAAACTATCGTAGGTCTTTCTAAAGTTTATGGTTGTACTAACTCAACTGAGTTCGGCCAGGCTCTTAAGTCTAACTACGCAGCTATCTTCCCGTCAGCTAACGCTAAATCTACAGAGATCACTCACACGATCAATACTGTAGCTTCTACTACTTGTAATACTCAGATCTAATTTCTATAATGGGACCTGCATATAAAAGCAGGTCCCATGTATTTCATCATAGCTCTACTGTTATCCTCGTCACTTTACGCCCAAAACAATCTTCACGAACAACCGAAATGGATCAAGCTTCTTCACTATAAGAAGAATCTTTTTGGCCGTTATGTCAGTCAGGCAGACTCGCGTTCTTTCTTTCTGTCGGCCAATGGTAAATATGATGCCAAAGGAGAGCTTGAAAAATCGATCGAGGTTTTTGGCTCTGAGGCCAAACCTGGTAATGATCACGCGATTTGTAAATTTCCTCTTCGCTACAAATGGCTTAATAAAGAATTAGGGAATCCCTGGAAAGCTGACTTCTCTGGATGCACGACCTACATTGATTTTTTCTCTAAGCTTGCTGCACGCAGGGCGAGTATCATTTTTTCTTCCTACTATTTATCAAGTCCTAACTCTGCTTTTGGTCACACACTTCTTCGTCTCAGTCGTTTTGATGATAAGAATGAAACTGAAATGCTGGATTATGGGATTAATTACGCCGCTCAGTCAAAAGAACCAAATCCTCTTCTCTATATCGTAAAAGGAATTTTTGGCGGATTTATCGGAGAGTTTGCGGCCATTCCTTACTATTACAAAATCCGTGAGTACACGAACATCGAGTTTCGTGATCTCTGGTCTTATGACCTGAAACTCAGCACGATGGAAGTTCTTGAGATGGTTGATCACATCTGGGAATTAGGTAACACGCATTTTGATTATTTTTATTTCCATGAGAATTGCTCTTATCACCTGCTCAGTATCGTTGAGGTTGCAAGACCATCAGTGAATCTGACTGACACATATTCGCTTTATACAATTCCTGCGGATACTGTGCGACTTCTTGACCAGGAAGGACTCATCGAAGAAGGGAAGAGAAGAGAGTCGACTTACTCTAAACTCACAAGACTTTCAGAAGATCTTTCAAATAAGGAACTTCAGACAGCAAAAGAAATTTCAGATCATCCATCAAAACTCAATGAACTTCTTGCAGGAATGGATGACAAGAAGAAAGCTCAGATCCTGGATGTTTCAATTGAGGCCTTCGATTATTACAACTTTGAGAAAATCTTAGCTGACGATCAGAAAGCTAAAGAGTTGAAGTTTCCGATTCTTTCAGCACGCGCTGTGAATCCGGTAGTGAGTGAAGATACTTACGATGCGAAAAAACTTCAGAAAGACTCACCAGCAAAAGGTCACTCTTCAACAAGATTAACTCTGGCAGAGAACTATTGGGACAAATTAGGGAAGAGTACCCGCTTTGAATATCGATCGGCCCTGCATGATATTCTTGATCCTCCGGCCGGAGCACTTAAGCAGTCGCAGCTTGAGATGGGAAGATTTTCTTTCGAAGTGAGAGAGCAGAACTACGAAGATCCTAAACTGATCCTTGATCAGGTAGCAGTATTCAGTATCAGAAATCTAGCTGAACAGAATTTCTGGACGTCACCAATGTCGTGGGAACTTGAGACTGGCGTGAAGCAGTTAAAGCGTTCGATGTGTTTTGATTGTCCGGCGGGATATGTCAGTGGATCGATCGGTAACAGTATCTCGCTTTCTAATGAAAGAGTTCTTATGTCACTTCTCATGAATGCTGAAGCCGATGTTCAATCTCAGTTTGTGAATAATTATCGCGTAGGACTTGGTCCGAAATTTTTCACTCGCGTGAAGTTTTCAGATAAGTGGATCACTGGGATCAACAGCTGGTACCACTTCAATACTTATGAACATGATAAGCTTTTCCAGGACTATGAATGGTGGAGTGAGTTAGAACTACGACATCATCTAACTGATCGAATTTCGTTAAAAGTTTCCGGTGGTGGAGTAGAGAGAGAGCGCATCTGGCAGGGCTTCGGAGAGTTTGGCTTGCAGTACTTTTACGAATAGGCTTAGACTCTTATTCATGAAGACTTTCTTCCTAACACTTTTTATTTCAGGTTCGGCTATGTCAGGCATTCATCCCGATTTCAAAAATCTGGCAGACATTTGTTCAGATATTAAAATACAGGCAAATTATTCGTCTGAAGAGAATTTCACAGGCTCTGTAGTTGCCGGTTATAAAGCTAAAAAAGCATACATGGCCAAAGGCCCCGCAGCTGCCCTTTGCGAAGTTCAGAAAGCGGCCAAGGCCAAAGGTCTTTCACTTAAAATTTTTGATGGCTACCGACCTGTTAAGGCCGTTCAATTCTTTCAGGATTGGGCGAAGAAGCCGGAAACAAATCCTTCAATCAAAGAACTCTATTATCCTTCTTATACACGCCTTCAACTTTTTGAAGCTGGCTTCATCGCCAAACAATCATCTCATTCTCGTGGTGCTGCCGTTGATCTGACTCTCTACGATCTGGAAACGGGCAAGGATCTGGATATGGGGAGCGGTTTCGATTACTTCGATGGAATTTCTTATACGGATTCACCAAAAATCACTGAAGAACAAAGAGCTAATCGGATGCTGTTGAAAGATTTGATGGAGTCGAGAGGCTTTAAGAATTTTTCCCAGGAATGGTGGCACTATTCGTTCAAGCCGGAGCCATTCCCGGAACGTTCGTTTGACTTTGACGTGGAATAATTACTCGTAATTTAATTCAAAACCCGCATGAAGGTTATCCACTTCTCTCATAGAGTTACGCCAGTAAACCACTAAGAGGTAAGGGCTCATGAGGACAAGGCTGAAACGGATAAGAGTTTTCATAGTATTCCTTTTGAATCATTATCTTCGGATACAGTTCAAAGTCAGTTCAGGATTAGGTTAACTAAGTTAAGATTTGATCAAGAGGACAGATGCGCATTTTATTTTTGATTCTTTTCGCGATCGTCGGACAAGGTTGTTCTCACGTTTTTTATCAGCCGTCACCGAAACACTTTGTGAACCCGGCCCAATTTAAACTTAAGTACGAAGATCTTTATTTCCAGTCCAAAGACGGAACGAAATTGAATGGCTGGTTTTTCCCGGCAAAGACAGAAAAAGTTAAAGGCACGATTGTCCAATTCCACGGAAACGCTCAAAACATTTCCACTCACTTCTTCAGCCTCATCTGGTTAATCGATCATGGCTATAATTTGTTTACGTTTGATTACCGCGGTTACGCGAAATCAGAAGGTAAGCCATCTCAGGCCGGGATTTACCAGGATGCGCTGGCAGCTTTGGACAAGGCCTGGGAGTTAAATGAGAAAAATGGAAATGGGAAATTCATCGTCTACGGACAAAGTACTGGTGGTGCGATTTCTTTGAGAGCTCTTCCGGATTGGAAGAACTACGACAAGATTTCCTTAACAGTCATGGATTCGGCTTTCTCATCTTATAAAGATATCGCTTTCGACAAACTGACCTCACGCTGGTTTTTATATCCCATCAGTCCGCTGGCCTTTGTTTTAGTCTCTGATGAATACGCCGCAGATGAAGTGTTTGACCGCATTACAGGGCCGACTTTGGTCATGATCGGAATGCGGGATCCTGTGGTTCCACCTCATTGCGGGAAGATCATCTATAAGGGGATTAAAACGAAAGAGAAGTGGCTCTGGAAGATGAAAAACGGCACTCACATCGATGCTTATCACCACGACAATTACATCTACCGAAAAAAATTCACCGACTTCCTTGACCAAAGCACTCAGGTGAAAACCTCTCGCTAGGCGTTTTTTGCCGAGCACGATATTTTTTTTGTCAACCTTAGATTACGGTCCTATAATTTACATAAGCTTTTTGTTTAGGACTTTATCGAAGGATTGATAAGTAGAATGAACCAAGTGAAGAAAAGCCCGATTGATGAAGTCGGCAAGCGCTCCTACTCAGCGTTCTCACGTATTAACGGTCAACATCCTTTCAAAGATCAGGTGCCTGGCGGAAGAGTTGAATACAAAGCTCGCTATAAAAAAGGCGGCAAAGTTTCATTCTTTAACTTTGATCTCGCTAAAGAGATGGGCCTTATCCCGAAGTCACATCCTTCTCAATTAAATCCTGAATTAGAAAAAGAAATCCTCGAAACATTCTCTCTCGTTATCATTAATGAATACGACATCATCAATAAAGTAAAAATTCCTGAAGAAGATATTCATCCTCATACATATATGGCGACGAGATATCTTCAGCTTCAGCATCCTGATAAAACTGGAAAGACTTCTGGGGACGGAAGATCAATCTGGAACGGAACCATTCGTAGTAATGGTGTAACGTGGGATGTTTCTAGTTGTGGTACAGGTGGAACGAAACTTTCTCCTGCATGTAACATCAATAAAAAATTCTATCAAACAGGTGATCCTTCTATTTCTTACGGCTGCGGTTTATCTGAAGTTGGTGAGGGACTTGAAACATTGTTCTTCTCGGAAGTATTAGGAAAGAACGGCTTCAAGACTGAAAGAGTTCTCGCTATTGTTGAATATCAAAACGGTTTGAGTATTAACGTTCGTGCTAATCCAAACCTTATGCGTCCGAGCCATTTCTTTGGTCATTTGAAACAAGGGAATCTCACGACACTTAAACAAGTTGCTGACTATTACATCGGTCGTCAGATCGAGAATAAGCAGTGGACTCAGACTACTTTTAAGAATGATAAAGAGAAATATTTCTATCTCGCAAATCAGGTAGCGAAGTCGTTTGCTGAAACAGCTGCGAAGTTTGAAGATGAATATATCTTCTGCTGGCTTGATTGGGACGGCGATAACATCCTTATGGATGGCGGGATCATCGACTACGGTTCCATCCGTCAGTTCGGTCTCTTCCACGCTGAATATCGTTACGATGATGTTCAGAGATATTCGACGACAATTCTCGAGCAAAGACAGAAAGCTAGATACATCGTTCAGTGTTTCGCACAGATTGCTGATTGCCTAACAACAGGTAAGAAAAAATCGCTTTCTTCATTCAGGAATCACGATGTCCTGAAGTATTTTGATAAGCACTTCATGGAGTGCAAGGATCGTAATCTTACTCAGAAGATTGGGTTTAAGAAGAATCAACAGGATTTCCTTTTAAAGAATCATCGTCCGCTTGTTACGAAATTCAGAAAAGCATTCAGCTACTTTGAAAGATCGAAATCGAAGCGTGGAGTTTATAAAGTTGCTGACGGTATCAACCGTGATGCGATCTTCTGTATGAGAGACATTATGAGGGAGTTTCCTCAGTTGTATCTCACGAGAGGAAAAATATTAGAGCATGCAGAGTTTATTGAAGTGACTAAATCATCATATGCTAAACGCAGCGATTTAAAACTCACTGAACTTAGAAAAAAACAGATCAATCGTTTTCAGTCTTCCTACATGGCGTTGGTTTCTGCAGTAGAAAAAGAAACGAACCAGCCGTTGGCCCAACTTCTCCTCGAACTCACTATGCGATCTTCTGTCATTAACAAGTATGACAGAGTCACAGGTGACTCAATCACATACATCGTTCAGAAAGTTCAGAAACTTCGTCCGAAGTTAAGCCCAGAAGAGCTGTTCCAGCTCGCTGAGCAGTTCTCTTCGTACCAGAATCTCGACCCTGATCAGAAAAAAGTAATGGCGGAGATCCCACCACGGCATAAGAACATCATGCAGAATCTGTATTCGATCGTTCGAGAATGTCGTGAGGGGCTATGAAGCTTGTCCTCTACAGCGGGGGCGATGAAAAAGAGAATCGTCAGTTAGATAAAGCTTTTATTGATCTCCTCGGGAAGAAAAATCCCGTGGTGACGTTCATTCCTTCATCTTCCTATTTATCAGAAGAAGAATTCCGTTTATACGTAAGACACTATTCAAAATTTAAGATTTCGAGATTCATTCACTTCCCCGTGGATGTTCCTTTCGACAAAATCATGTTTCAGGAAGTGATGAGAAGTGATGCGATCCATTTGGGTGGCGGTAACACGTTCTACTTTCTGAATTCCCTTCGTAAAGCAAAGCTTTTGCCCCAATTACGCACTTTCGTAGAGAAGGGTGGAGTGCTGACAGGATTGTCGGCCGGCGCGATTATGATGACAGAGAACATTGAGATGGCGGGGTATCCTGATTTCGATCG
>JBEIQF010000419.1:0-2753 GCA_040376635.1 Halobacteriovoraceae bacterium | reverse complement strand
GAGTGTTCCCAAGTAGAGCGGCCATACCGCGACCAAGCTGTGGCTTATTTTTTTGCATAAAAATTCTCCCTAGGGTTGAACCTGATAATCTTCAAATTTTGGAATTTGGTTAGCGAGTGGCATTTTCACTTGCGGAGATGCTTCTGGTTTCTTTTCAGATTTCAGAATGATCTCGCGAGCGAGAGATAGATATGCTTCACTTCCCTTTGAAGTAATATCGTAAAGAATGATCGGCTTACCGAATGAAGTACATTCAGAGAGCTTCACATTTCTAGGAATGATTGATTTCAAAATATCATCTTTAAAGTGTGTCATGAGATCATTCGCGACAAGCTTACAAAGATTGTTTCTTGAATCGTACATAGTAAGAAGAATTCCCTCGAGAACGAGACGAGGATTCAACGATGCACGAATAAGACGAACAGTATTCAAGAGCTGAGACAGACCTTCCATCGCAAGATATTCAGTCTGCATCGGAACTAGATACGTGTGAGCTGCAGTGAATGCGTTCACAGTAAGTAGGTTCAATGAAGGAGCACAGTCGATAATGATGTAATCATATTTGTGTGCGATTGCTTCAAGGGCAACTTTCAATTTTGATTCACGCGCGAACATGTGAACGAGTTCTAGTTCAGCACCAACCAGGTCATTGTTTGATGGACACAGATCCAAAGACGGAAGTTCAGTCTTATAGATACATGATTCAAAACTCTCTTCGTTAATAAGAGCGTGGTAGATATTTGCTTTTGCAAACGTATCCTTCTCAACTCCAAGGCAAGAACTAGCGTTCCCTTGTGGATCGAGATCGATAAGAAGTGTTCTCTTCTCTGCTGCGGCGAGGCATGCGCTTAAGTTGACAGATGTGGTCGTCTTTCCAACGCCACCTTTTTGGTTTGCGATTGCAATGATTTTAGCCATTTATATCCTCGCGATAATTGTTTTGAGAGCTCTATTTTTAGAGAAAATCAGAGAGTTTGACAAGCGTTTTAGCCGTTCCACGTGGAACATTTTGACTCGCGAATGAAACGAGAAAACGCTGCTGTGTTCCAGGAACTGAGATCTCTTCATTTGCTAAGAATTTCCAGTCCTTCTCAAGCTTTTTGATCATCTCACCCTCGAGTTCAACGAAGTTTGGACCTTTATATAAGAAGACACTCACATCGTTTGTTGTACGGTGAATGATAGGAAGATAATCCTGAATTGTGCCGACTGCTTTGAATGTAATTGTGGCCGGTCGATCGAAAAGGAAGTCTTCGAGGCGAGAGTGAACGAGCTTTACATTCGTAAGCCCGAGTTCATCAGCAATGAGTTTAACTGCATCGACTTTCTTTCTCTTTGATTCAACTCCGACGAACTTCACGTCGGGAAGAAGTTTTGCCAAAGGGAGAATCGGGAAACCACCACCGAAACCAACGTCCACTACCACTCCCCTCTTTTGAACGTTCTTTTGAAAGAGTTCGCTCTGAAGGTATGGGTTAACCGAATCGAGAATCTGCTTATGGTAGAACTCGTCCTGGTCGAGGATATTTGTGAGGTTTAGTCCTGCTAATTTTGTCTTAAGTACGTGCAAGTAACGAATCGAGAAATCCAACATCTTATAAAGCCTTTGCTGCTACAACTGCGAGGGTGGCCGGACGAATTCCCTCTATGAGTTTCAACTGTCCGAAGGTATCTGGGCGAATGCGAGCGATTCGCTGTTTGCACTCGAAGGAAACATTGTTGGAAGTTGAAATCGCCTGCCAATCAATCTTCATTGAGTCCATTTTTTTTAATTTCTCAGTCTGATCTTCTGATCTCTTGATGTATCCATCATATTTTTTGGAAATGGCCACTGTTCTGACAAGGTCATAATCCATAGAGAGCCCATAGTGAGAAAGGATCTTTTCCAGGGTAGAAATCGGATTTAACCATGCTTGTTTTAGAAGTTCAGTTACACTCATGCGACGAACGAGCTGCTGAAGCTCGCTTTCTCCTGAGAACATTTTCATAAGTGGAGACTTCTCAGAGATCATTGTTTCGTCACAGAAATCCATTAAGTCCTGGTACTTTTCCATGAATGAGCGCTGAAACTGATCCAGTGGGTGATTTAATCCAAAGCTGGTCCTATAGGGACACATTCTGAGAAGTGTGTTGTCTTCTCTGATGAAAAGACGGTTCTCAGAGCGTGCGGTGAATAGTCGGTATGGTTCATCACGCGTATTTGAGGTCAAATCTTCGATCATGACCCCTATATAGGACTCATGCCTACTCAAAATCAGTTTCTCGAGGCTTTTAAGCGCTAAAGCTGCATTTGCACCCGCAATTAGGCCTTGTCCAGCCGCTTCTTCGTATCCAGAAGTACCATTTACCTGTCCAGCGAAGTACAAACCACTAATCTCTACATGCTGAAGAGTTAAATCGAGATCTGTCGTATCGATCACATCATATTCAACTGCATATCCATAAACTTTGATTTCTGCTTTTTCTAAACCTTCAATCGAGCGAACATAATCAAGCTGAACATCTTTTGGGAGAGAAGAAGAAATCCCAGACGGATACATTGTATCGAGTTCAAGTCCTTCAGGCTCAATGAAGACATGATGAACGTTTTTATCTGGATAACGGTAAGCTTTATCTTCAATCGAAGGACAGTATCTTGCTCCAACACCTTTAATCTGTCCGTTGAACATAGGAGATTTCTCCTTGTTCGCACGAATAATCTCCATTGTGACGGGATTAGTGTGAGCGAGCCAACAAGAAACCTGTTTTGTTTC
>JBEIQF010000179.1:0-6733 GCA_040376635.1 Halobacteriovoraceae bacterium | reverse complement strand
TCAGGAATCACTTTTGCGGTAAGACGTTTTTCTGTATTTTCAACTTCAACTCTACGGTAACCAATCTTGAATGCTGGCTTACCAAGATCAAGAGCACCTTCAATCTTATCTGAAGTTCTTCCCTTGATGATGACGACAGAAACATAGAACCCAGGAATGAGTTTCTCATCCTTGATTTCTTTCTCATAAAGGAGGACGTTACCTTTGAACTTCACCTGATCCGAGAAAAGGACGCCGTCTCTCTCGAAAGTAATGAGGGCCTCGGCATCCTGAAGCGGCGAGATCGCCATGATTTTCAGTTTATCGCCGAGCTTTAACTGTGATTTATCAACATTTAAATTAATACGGTCGTTATTGGCCGATTCAAAGCCAAGAAATGAACCTTGCTCATAAACGTAAGTTGAGATCTTGGTAGAAGCAGATTTAAGTTTTGGATTCGCTGTCTCCAGCGTGAATTCATAGTAACCGGCCTTAGAGAGTTTGAAGTTACATGACTTCAGATCTTCTTTTGTCTTGAATTTACAATTCTCAACAACTTTCTCTTCACGTCTTGAATCATAATAAAAGTAATTTCCCGATCCCAGACGTCTCTCATAAATCCAGTCGATGAGCTTCACTGTGATTTTCATATCAACGTTAAATTCAGCCTTCCCTTCGCGATTCAGGACAACTGCATCTGGATTAATTTCTTCGCCAACGTTATAAAGCCATTTCGTGAGGTCAATCCCGGGGATAACATCGTATGGGCTTTGAAGAGATTCAGTACGTCCGGAAATTGTTCCGCCGTTCTCATCCTTAAAGATCCCTTCTACAATCAGGCTTCCGTATTCAGTAAGAGTCTTGATGATTTCTTTTTTATCGACAGTAAATTCACCTTTCTCATCACTCTCCGTCTCCGTTCTTGAAAGAACTTTAAGCTCTGAAGATGATGAACTGTAGTAATCATAGGAATCTGAAACAGACGAAGGATAAGAGAATCTCTGAAGATCCTGATCCTTGGGCTTCATGGAAATCTTTCTGAAAAGGACGGCAACTTCACCGGCAGCATTCTTAACCGGACCGCCTTTAAAGTAAGTAATCTTACCTTTTACTGTATCCTTACTATCTTCCATCACAACTTTGAAATCCGGTTTACGGAATTCTTCCACCTGGAAAACAGCTTCCTGAGTGATCGTCGAAGGCCCGTCCTGAACAAAGACAGAATATCTACCGGTCACTGCGTTTTGAGGTAGGTCATACTCGATGACGCCTGTACCGTAATCATTCAGATCAATGTGTTTCACAACTGCTTCATCACCACGTGGATCGAAGATACTCACTTTCAGGCTTTTTCCCGATTCCATGATCTCCATAGAATCCGGGATAAATTTACGAACAAAAAGTTTCAAGTGAACTTTTTCTTTCGGAAGGTAGAGCGGTCTTTCGGCCACTACATCTATGATCAGATCCTGAGGATCCTGCCAGTAATTCCCACCAAAGTTAAAGTCCCAACGGGAGATCCCTGAATTCCATCCACCATATTGGTTATTAAGGAAGGAAACATCATCACCTTTTTTGGCAACAACAACAATTTTGTCTTCTTTGCCAAATTTCATATCCTGGAAGAACGCGACACCATTTTTGTCAGTCGTCATCGTCTCTTCGCCGGCACCATTTCTATAAATACGGATTTCAGTCTCTGGGAGTGGTTTTCCTTCTTTTAGTCCAAATGCCCAGACAAGAATTCCTGCGCGTCCTTTCTTCACATGAAGACCAATGTCTGTGAAAAGATAGCCGAATTGGAATTCACGGCGGTATTTCACCTGTGTTTTATCTTCAAAGATAACATTTTCAGCTCTTTCAAACTTAGGATCTGTTTCCTTGATCACCATGCGGCCTGAGAATAGTCCAGCCTTGAAGTTCTTCTCCTTTGCGAGTTTTTTTACATCGAGCGGAAGAAGATGGTTTTCATTTTCCTTGAGATTGATATCAAGAGTTTTTTTCTCTTTGATTTTATCTGCCGGAATAAAAATTTCCTGCAACTGACCGAGATCAACCGGAGAATCAATGAATGAGTAAAGGACATCTGCCTTTTTGATATTGAGAGCTGAGTAAGCAACCTGCCACGGGCCATCTTTTTCAATGACACCTGAAGCTTTGGCCGCACCAAGAAGAGGAGGATTATTTATTGTCTCAAACTGGAACGTGATATCGGAATCGAGAGGTCTGTTGTCTCCAGTAGGAATCGTTTTACTGATTTTTACGATATAGGCCTTATCTGGAGATTTGAATTCTGAGAGCTGGATTCCTTCATGCGTGTAAGAAATCTTTGTTCCGTCATTCGGAATGATGGTGACAAATTTTTTGATATCGATGCTTCTGTTTGAGGCCAGATACATGTCGATGTGAACTGAATCGTTGAACTCACAACGAAGGTAAGGCATCTGATAAGAATAGAGATTCACAGAAAGCTGATAGTTTCCAGCGCAACGGGCCTGCTTTTCGCCAGTCCCTTTATTTCCACCTACAGATGTAATCGCCTGATCC
The DNA here is from genome assembly GCA_040376635.1 of Halobacteriovoraceae bacterium. Lineage (GTDB taxonomy): Bacteria > Bdellovibrionota > Bacteriovoracia > Bacteriovoracales > Bacteriovoracaceae > Peredibacter. The sequence continues at coordinate 4,207 of JBEIQF010000179.1, read as the reverse complement.
AGGACAATTTTCTGCTCAGGTACAAATGATCCCGCAGACTCAGCATACTCGAGAGGCTTGTTGAAATAGAAAACGCAGTTCTCACCGGTCTTGATGGCAGAAGTTCCTTTCGCTCGGAAATTCACCTCACCTTTCTTGTCACGGAATGGTTCGAACTGAACCGGAATTTCGCGCGAATCACATTGAATGACTCCTGAACGTCCACTCTCTTTCACTTTAAAGTTAAGAGACATGTTGATCGTTGGAATGCCCTGTGCCCACTCGACTTTGTATCCTGTGATAGCTAATGAACTCGTTTTGAATGAATGATCGTGCTGGTATGAGATGCGGTTGTCAGGCAACACGGCCGCAAACCCCTGCTTGATAGAAATCGTGTATTTTGAACTCGGTGAGAGCTTGTTTCTTAGCTTACACACAATGTTCTTAGTGCCTGAATAAGAAAGATTACATTCAAGACCTTTCGTCACCATGATTTTAGTCCGGTGATCTTCAGAGACCGGGCCCGTCCCTATAGCGGCGATTGGATCACTGAAAGAAATGAGGATGCTATCGAGATCCGGAGTAACTTCATTCCCCTTGGGAGTGATGTCGTTAATGTAGAGAGCGTGAGCATTGAACGCAAAAAGAACAGCAGCAAAAACGATCGCCTTCATGAGCGGTGGATCCTTGTTCAGATGAATACATTTTTGCTGAAAATTTTAGACTTATTCGAAAGCGTTAGGCGTGTGAAATATGAACGGGAAATTGAAATTCAGGTGGGTGACTCGGGGCGTTCAGTTCTCTTCTGCGGAATCCATGTAGGTTTCATATCCGTCACGAACAGCTTCATAGTGAGCACCGAAGATTTCTTTGAGTTTATCCTGGTGTTTCTGATCTAGCTGGCCGATGAGTTGCTCAACTTCAAGAGAGGCCTCTTCAGTTGTTTTTTGCTGTTTTTCAGACATCAAAGCATCAAGTTCAGCTTGATAGCTTTCTTGTTCAGAAAGATAGGCCTTATGAATGTTCTCGCCTTCAGCTGGTTCAAGACGACCGAGCATTTCTTTGAGTTCGTTGTTCCAACCTTCTTCAAGGTCATTGAGTTGAACTTCTTCAACGTGCTCAAGGTCACCGTGTTCAGCGCCGCTTGAGACTTCGCCTTCAGGTTCTTCAGAAGATTCTTCAGATCCCGAAGTAGCCGATGATTCTTCTGCATTCAGTTTCGGTTTATCAACCGTAAGGATGCGTTCCGTGCGATCACGATCGTTTGCCGCCATTTTCAATTTAACTGAATCGATTTCCGGCATAAGTTTAGTCTCTTCCTTAGTCAGGAAGTAATAAGAGCCGGCAAATAGAATACTCAGGACGATTATTCTCATACTAAAAGTATAAAGCGTACTGATCTAGTGACAACGTGGTCAGGTGTGCCGGGTGAAAACTTTCCGGAGCGAAAAACTCAGGATCAAGCAAGGAATCCAGATCCAAATGATTTCAGATAGTACGACGATTAACCCACGCATGGAGAGAAAACCTTTCACACCGATGGGCGAGACTTCTACTGGATGGAAGGGAAAGAAATAGCGGCCGTGATCAAAGGGCCAGAAGACGGCAACACCCAATCCCCCATTTGTGAGGGCATCAAAAACGGTGTGGGAAATGGTCGAGAGAAACGTCGTGAAAAAAACTTTCCGTTTGGTTGAATCAAGCTTCTTTGAAAAAAGCATACAGACCAGACCAACGAAGATCGCAAAGACGATGGAATGAGTGAATCCCCTGTGTCCCCATTGTGAACTGTAGGGAATACCAAATTTAAAAGAAATGACATCTGCATCAGGAAGACAAGTAAGGATCACGCACAGCCAGAAGAGTTTCTTTGAGAGAAACTTTTCTGGCCTTGCTAGTAGAAGGGCAACGGGAAAAGCAGGATGAGAAAAAAACGAGGCCATTATTTTCTGCGGCTTCCAGTCATTCTAAGAATGAAGAGGAAGAGGTTGATGAAATCAAGATAAAGCTGGAGAGCTCCCATGATCGCACCTTTCTGAAAATGTTCGCTCGAAGAAGAATTTGGAGCGAAGTTTTTAATCTTCTGAGTATCGTAAGCAGTTAACCCAGCGAAGACGACAATCCCTACAAGACCATAAATCTGGCTCGCCATCGTTCCCATCATCGAAGGGAAGAAAATGGAAAGGAGACTGAATCCAACAAGACCAAAAAGTCCCATCGTACAGAAGTTTCCAACCGGACCCAGGTCTTTTTTAGTCACATATCCGAAGGCAGAAAGTCCTGCAAATGCTGCTGCTGAAGTGAAGAAAGCACTCTGGATACTCTCAGCAGTGTATATCATTGAGAAAATCGAAAGTGTTGTTCCGTTAAGAGCAGCATAGAAGAGAAACATGCAAGTTGCAGTCATTGAGCTCATCTTGTTGATACCGGCAGAAAGCCAGATCACTAGACCAAACTCAGCAATCATTAATCCGTAGAAAAGAATCTTGTTTGTCACAATCGTGTACATCAGATTCTGATCCTGACTTACATACCATGCAACAAATCCTGTCAGAAGAATACCAACAGTCATCCAAAGGTAGACCTTTGACATGAATTTCGAGATTTCGAGAGAACGTGTCGAACTACGTACATCCTGAATCGGTTGCATATTTACCATCCTTGTTTTTTATAACTTTGTTTCAAGCATTGCCCATTCATCAAACAAAACTTCAAGTTTTGATTCCTGAGTCGCGAGATCTTTTTCAAGCTTTGCCAGATTTTCTTTTTTTGCTTTATCCAGAGAGGCGTAATCAATCGCACCTAACTCTGCTTTGATCTTCTCAATGCGTTTTTCAACTTTATCGATTTCGTCCGGAAGTTCCTTATAACGATTTCTTTCCTTGTTACTCATCTTGGAAGAATCAGTTTTTGGTGCTTCAACAGGAACGTCTTTAGGAGCTTTCTTTTTAAGTTCTTCTTCAAGGTGAATCGCTTCAAGGAACAATTCGGCCTGAGCAAAACCAGCTTCAAAGCTTTCAAGTTTACCTTCGTGAAGAACCCAGCATTTATCAGTGACGTTATTAATGAATGATCTATCGTGGCCTACGATTATGAGGGCACCTTCATAAGAGCGCAGTTCTTCTTCCAGGATACCAATCGTTTCAAGATCGAGATCGTTGGTAGGCTCATCGAAAATCCAGATATCGCGGGCGTGCTTCATGAACTGAGCTAGCTGGAGACGATTCTTCTCTCCACCTGAGAATGTGTGAATCGGACGCTTGATTTCATCTGAGTTGAACAGGAAGTTTTCAAGATAACTCGCTACGTGGCGTTTATCACCAGTGTTTGAAATAACGTAATCAATCCCCTCACCGATCATCTTCCATGGAGTTTCATTATCATCCAGTGCCTCACGCTTTTGTGAGAAGTACCCAACATCAAGCCCGACAGCGCGGTTCACTGTTCCGCTGGTCTGCTCAAGCTGGCCAAGAAGAATTTTAAGAAGTGAAGATTTACCAACACCGTTTCTTCCCATGAGGGCAATCTTATCACCCTTCGCGATTGAGAATGTGAGTTTATCAAAGAGAGTTCTCTCACCGAATTTAAGAGTGAGGTCTTCAGCAGAAAGAAGGATTTTTGTTTTTCTTCCCGAAGACTGAAGATTAAGACTCACAGATTTATGGGCCTGTGATTTCAGATCCTGAATGGTCTTTTGTAGAGTCCCGTAATCTTCAATACGTTTTTTACTCTTTGTACGACGGGCCTGAGCACCACGTCTGATCCAGGCAGTCTCACGTCTGTTTGAGTTCGTGAGTTTATCAAGTTCCTTCTCACGACGTTTTTGATCATCAATGAGGAACTGAAGGTAAGCTTCATATGTTCCGCTGAATGAGCGAAGTTTACCCTGCTGAATATGAATGATTCTATCCACGACGTTGTTCAACAAACTTCTGTCGTGGGAGATGATCATGTATGTTTTTTTAGACGACTGAAGCTCATCTTCAAAATCCTGAATCGTTTCAAGATCAAGATGGTTGGTAGGTTCATCCCACAGAATAAGTTCCTGAGGAGCTGAGAGTCCGAGGGCAAGGGCCACTTTCCTCTGCTCACCACCAGAAAGAGAACTCATCTGACGTTCAAGTTTCTCCACACCAAAAAATTTCAGATAGCTGATGAATTGAGAATGCACACGTTCTTCACCGAGTTTTGTAAGCTCTTCATAGATGTGTGACTGCTCATTGATGAG
>JBEIQF010000075.1:0-11492 GCA_040376635.1 Halobacteriovoraceae bacterium | reverse complement strand
TTAAAAAAGAATTTAAATCCGGCAGAACAATCGTTGATTTGATGGGACAGGCAAATGCCGAAAGATCATCCTCCTGACATTTATCCATGGCAACAGATGCTGTTGTCACTGCTTCAGTAGGAATAGGAGCAGTGGAATCGACAGGGATTTTAACGAGTTCGTCACCTTCAGTTACTTCTGTAGTGGTCAATGGCTTAAACTGCTCTTTGCAATAATTAAAATTTTGATCACTCAGGTCGTAATGGAATTTCATCATGATCTCATTACATATGCCGGAGAAAATCTGGACATCATATTTTTCATAATTTCTTCCAACGTCACCGCATATAGTATTTAGAGGTGTCTCGGATGAAACTTTGGCCTTGATTTCGTTACAAATGTTAACGTTATCACCGGCCCAACTTTGAGATGAAACAAGGGCCAGCAGCATTAGACATAATTTTTTGTTCATAAGATTCCTTCAGAGTCTTTTCGTTACCCTTCATGAATTCTTAAGATTATTATTGTATTATCAGCGATTAATAAGTTCGAAATATGCCAGGAGTTATATGAGCTTCTACCAGTCACCACCTGAATTCGGGCATCCTTACAAGGATGATCAAGTATTGAGCAAGTTCATCAAACGCATTTTCCCAGCAACTCTTCTGAATGAAGTGGAAGCTGATCTTCACCAATTTGGTACACGAGTTGTCCAAGAAATGGAAAAACTCTCTCAAGAAGCCGAGGCGAGTCCGCCAGTGCACGTACCTTATGATCCTTGGGGTAAGAGAATTGATTTCATCAAAGTTTCTGATGCCTGGAACAGGCTTCATGAAATAGCTGCTGAAGAAGGTATCGTTGCAATTGGATACGAAAGAAAACAAAAAGAATATTCACGAGTTTTTCAATTCGCTAAATTGTATCTCTATCATCCTTCTTCTGCGATTTATTCATGTCCACTGGCCATGACTGACGGGGCTGCGAGAGTCATTGAACTTCACGGTTCAACTGAAATGAAGAATCGTGCTTTTAAGAATCTTATTTCTCGTGATCCAAAAACTTTCTGGACTTCGGGTCAATGGATGACGGAAAGAACAGGTGGCTCTGATGTCAGCGGTACTTCTACTGTTGCAGTCAAAGACGGTGACTCGTATCGATTACATGGTGTGAAATGGTTTACCTCAGCGACGACATCACAAATGGCGATGACTCTTGCAAGAATTGAAGGCGAAGAGAAGCTTTCACTTTTTTACGTCGAACTCAGAGACAAAAACGGTGATCTTCAGAATATTCAGATCAATCGTCTGAAAGATAAAATGGGAACAAAGGCACTACCTACAGCAGAGCTGACATTGAATGGCACTCCTGCAACGCTAGTGGGAGAAGCAGGTAAGGGCGTGAAGACGATTGCCACGCTCTTCAACATTACCCGTCTCTATAACGCCTGCTGTGCTGTCGGCTACATGAGAAGAGGCATTGCTTTGGCGATTGATTACTCTAAAAAAAGAAAAGCCTTTGGAAAACCGATTCTCTCTCATGGGCTTCATGCTGAAACAATGAGTGAATTGCAAGTTCGTTTTGAAGCTTCATTTCTCATGACCTTTCATGCGGCCTTGCTTCTTGGGAAAGAAGAAATGAAAGTTGCTGATGAAATAGAATCAGGCACCCTCAGGCTTCTTATACCTCTTGTGAAGCTTTATACTGCAAAAGAAGGGGTTGCTATCGCCTCTGAAGTCATAGAGAGTTTTGGTGGCGCTGGTTATGTTGAAGATACTGGTCTGCCTCAGATCCTTCGTAATGCCCAGGTTCTGGCCATCTGGGAAGGAACCACGAATGTTCTTTCTTTGGATGCATTAAGGGCGATAAAAAAAGAAAATGCCGTCGACTTCTTCATCAAAGATATTGTCCGCAGATTACAACATGTCACCGGTCATGAAGATCTAAAGAAGAAAGTGTTTGATAGCATCAAGACTGTAGAGGCAGGTCTCATGAGTATGACTGATGAAGAGAATCTCAATACAGGGGCCAGAGATCTGGCATGGGGGCTTTCAAGGATTTATTGCGGATCGCTTCTGATCGAAAATGCCACCGATGAGAGAAGTACAATTGTTGCAAAAAGATTCTTTGAAAAAGCACTGGTATCAGACTTCAAAAGAGATGAAGAATACCGTCGACAAACTTCACTTATCATCAAATAAAAAAGGGGCAGCTTTCGCTGCCCCCCAAAGTTCGGGTTCCCATACGATTACATTGCTGTAGTCGTCCCTGTTTCACCTGTAGTTGTTGCAGCTGATGCATCTGTTTCACCAGTCGTCGTACCAGTTGTTGTTCCAGTTTCACCAGTCGTCGTGCCTGTCTCACCTGTTGTTGTTCCTGTACCAGTCTCGCCAGTAGTTGAACCACTGTCAGGAGATCGTGTAAGAACCGCACAAGCGATTGGCAGAGATTGCTGAGGGCTCATTCCATCAATACCTTGAACAGTAGGTGGAAGCGTTGTTGAACTTGGTACACCATGAATTTTTACAACTCGACTGCCGAGATTTAATTCTTCGCCTGCAGCAAGTTTTACTGCGGAGTCAGTTGTATCAGTATCTGGAAGTTGAAGATCAGCTAGCATGATGGCAAATGACGCCGACTCATTGTAGCTATAGTTCGATCCTGATGGGTAAACACCACCAGCAGATTGAGTACGTAAGTCTGAATCAAGAGGAATAAGAACTCCACCTGACACTGCAGAAGCTTCTACTGCATCAACATATCCGTCACCGTTAGTATCATCGGCCGCTGTCGGACAACGTGATCCGGCATGAACATGTTGCATGTGAATTGCAGATGTCGCTTCAGTCACATCTACAGATGCCTCAAATGTATCAGCATCACGTGTAAGTGAAACTGTACCGCCAACAGCAGCAAACGAATTCATGCTTCCAGTAGTTGTACCTGTATCACCTGTAGTTGTTCCTGTATCTCCAGTTGTTGTACCAGTGTCACCAGTAGTTGTACCTGAACCTGTGCCACCAGTTGAAGATCCACCGTCGTTGATTTGTGAGTTAATCGGAACAAGTACACCTGTAAATGTACCTTCCTGTTGTTCTTGCTGCTGTTGTGATCCAGAGTTTGAATCATCATCATCACTTCCGCATGAGGCAACAAGTGTAAGCATGCATGTGCCCACGACGAGAGGTGTAAGCTTTTCCAGCACTGATTTCTTTTTCATCTGAGACTCCTTTTAATATTGCACGGACGTACAAATTGACGGAGCGATAAAAAGCAAGTTGAGGGCCAGTGATAACTAGCTTAAATTTTTATTAATGGAGCAGACGCTTTCTTTTATGTTTGAGGCAATTTGGGAGGAATGAATGTGATTCGTTTAGACAAATAGCAGGCATCAAAAAGATCTTCTGACATCCCATGCATGAGATGTCAGATAGACCGACGTATTTACTTTGAGAGGTATTTATCGAGGATAACTTCCATCTGAGTTCCAGTTTTAAGCATTAGCTTGTAACCGATAACTTTTTGTCCGTTGTAATCCGGAGTAGAGATTCCCTGAATCGGAAGAGTGATCAGGTCAAGGCCATCAATATTTGGTGCACCAAGAAGAACACCAGTTAATAGTCTGCGTTTAAGATCAACATGAATTCTCTGACCTGCGACAGGTGAGCCGTTGAAGACAACAGTCTCAGAAGAAGAAGTTGTGCTTTTCACTTTGTAGATTGCATTCAGTTCGCCTTTGCTTTGAGCAAGGTCCGTGAACGTTTTTAACTTCCCTGAGAAATCGTTGATGAAACCCACTGCGCCAGATGCTTTATCAGCAAGAGGCTTAACACGCGCAATTTCTTCTTCATCAGTAACAAGTGTTTTATCTAATGCGTAGATCGCAAGAACGTTGCCGCGTTTAGCATCAAGAACTACCCAGTATGGAGTTGTCACTTCTGCAGTTTCAGAGGCCATCAGGATAGCAATTTGTGATTCGTTGATATTTGCCATCTGGATAATGCTGAAGTTTGACTCTTCAACTTGAGCTGTACCCATATCTCTGGCCAGTTCAGCTGGAAGAATCTGTTTCGTTCTGAAACCGATTGCTGATTTCGATTTAATTGGCTGATCAAGGAAAGCGAGGCTCGCAATCTTTGTACTTGATCCAGGGAAGATCATTTCCCAGATTGTCTTCACACCCTGAAGTTTAGAAGATGGAACAAGACTATCAAGTCTCACAACCATTCTTTCTTTGAAATCATGGATTGTTGAATATGGATTCTTACCAATCTCAGCGATAACTTCAAGTACTGTACGATCCAATTCATGTTTATCATCTACAGCAAGGCGAGTTGTCCAAAGTGCGTATGCAGCTCTTTCACCAAGGTCATGAACTTCCATGCCCGGCTCATATGATTTAAGTTTTCCGCTCGCGTCTACGATAGCAGATGAATCACGCATGGCCTTACCGTGCATCATCACCATTCCGACTTTTGGGTTATTCAGGAATGCATTTGCGATATAGTCAGCGAAACCTTCATTTAGACCGCCAATTTCGTTATTCACCGGATTTGGGAATAAATGATGGAACATATAGTGGGAAGCTTCATGAGCAACGACAGATGGATCAAAACCAGAGCGGTTGATTTTTCCACCCATAAGTTTAAAGAGTAAATTTTTTGAAGCTGGAAGAAAGCTTAGAGTAATATCGCGTGGATTGAAGAACGCATTGTTCTTCATCACTTTGCCTTTTGACTCATCTTTGATTTCTCTATTCGTCATGACTTTAAGAAAGTGCTCAGGCTGGAAATTCAGTTTTTCATCAGCAAATGAGAAGTATTTGTTAAGCCAGAAATAAACGTTTGATTGTTCAACAACATCCCATTGAGATTTATCACGGTCGTTAATTTCGCCGCCACGAACTTTAAAGATTTCATTTTCACTACAGTTATGATGACAAACAGCAAACATCTGTTCCTGGAAGAATGTTTTAGGAAATAACGAGCTGTAAGCTGCGCCAGGTGAAGCAACTGATTGATTGCCAAGAAGTACTTCCGGAACCTGATCGGTCTTTGCTTTTTTCCAGATGCTTTCTGTTCCTGCATTGTCGTAGTTGCTTACGACCAATAGTTCCAGGGCCTGTGCATTGGAAGATAGAGTAATAACTGTACTTAGTGTCAGTGCGAGAGTTTTATTTTTCATGCGAACATTATTGATGAAATCTTAAGACGCAGACAGATGGAGTGAAGAAAAGAAAGGGCCGTCAAAAGATTAGACGGCCCCGGCAATTTAGAATTTACAGCTCCAATCAAGAACCGTCTTCTTGAAGCCTTCAAAAGTACAACGGAATGAACTGATGATTGATACTGTTCGATTTTTCTTATTGATCTTTGCTACCTGCTGAAAGCCAACCATTCCGCCGAAATCTCCGCATTGATCGCCACCGGGTCTTTTCCCATTATATTTGGAAAGATAGACAGTTTCTTGTGACGTTTTTGAATCCAGTTTCGCTGAGAGTTCAACATTTGGCGGAAAGTAAAAGTTACCCTCAAGAGAAAGATAGTCATCCTCCAAAGATATTGAGCAAGTGCCGATGTCATTACCGAATTCTGTCCCATTACCTGTTTTGTTCAAAAAAGGTTTCACATCATCAATCAAGGCAGCGTGAGCAGAAAACGTGAAAAATAGCATGAGTGTCATCATAGATTTCATTGAAAGGTCTCCAGATTTAAATTTTCCGGTTTATATGCTATTTGCGAATTGTTGAGCGGCCGGCATGATAAGATTTACATGGAGATTTGGTGGACTTAACCAAATCCTGACAAAGGTTTTTATGAAAGCAATTGTAGTAGGTGCCACAGGCCTTGTAGGAAGATCAATCATTACCCAACTTATTCTTAAACCTGAAGTTACAGAGGTCAAGGTGTTTGCGAGAAGATCCACCGGTATCCAGAATCCAAAGCTCACTGAAAATATTGTGGACTTTGAAAAACTAAATGAGTGGAAGAGTGAAGTGCAAGGAGATGTCCTGTTTTCTGCCCTTGGTACGACTTTAAAAGCTGTCGGCAGCAAGGAAGCTCAGTTCCGCATAGATCATGATTATCAGCTCATGGTGGCGCTTGCAGCGATCTCAAACGGTGTTTCAACATTTGTACTGATCTCAAGTATTAATGCCTCTTCTGATTCATCTTTTTTCTATTTGAAGATGAAAGGTGAACTCGAAGATAAGATCAGGACACTTCCTTTCAAGTCAGTTTCTATCCTGAGACCCGGACCTCTCAAGGGACATCGTGAACAAGCGCGGCCTATGGAATTGCTTTCAACGGCGATTCTTTCCAGATTGCCTCTTGGAAGTGGCATGAGGCCTGTTGAAGGTGATCAAGTCGCAAAAGTTGCCATCAATTGTGGCATTCATGCTAAAGATGGAATTGAAGTTTTAGAAGCGAAAGCTATTTTACACGGATAACATTCAGCGCGCGGTTGATCGCAGGAATTCTCATAAATTCATTCCATACCGCTATTCTGTTATCTGTATTAACTGAGGAAAGGTATTCAGGACCTTTTGTGATACCTAAGACGTAAGGTGAGAACCAGTTCCTATCTGGATTGATGCTATCGACAAGTCCATATTTTCCCCAGAGTTCTTTTCCTGACTTACCATTCTTCCATTTTGAGACATCCGAAAATACCTCTGATGGAGCGAACATCAGGCTACCTGCTGCACAACCAATGCAAAGGGAACCATCGCTTTGAAGAGGAGAGTTCACAACGTAGCCGTTAGGCGATTCACCCGCAGAGAGACCCCAAAATCCATTTCTGCTCATTATGTTACGATGAAGGAGAGTGGCACGAAGGCCCGCCTGGAAATAGTTCTTATAACCGTCGTCAAATTTTCTGAAATCAACGAAAAGAAGAGAATACTGATGGATAAAGAGAGGCATGTTGATGCCCATCAAAGTCCTTTTCCATGCATGCCAGGTATCAACTGAAAGAGGTTTTGTAGGATGTCCGAGACCCAAAATTAAAAGAATGATCTGTTCTGAATAAGCTTCCCACTGATATGGCACGAATCCATTTTCCGGAGTCCATGAAAGAGTAAGCGTTTTCTTTCCTGGTTTTTTTCCATCATCAGTCAGGAATGTCTCAAAATCCATGTCTCTATGTAGTTCATTAGCAAGCGATTCAATTTCTGGATCATTCAGGACTTTGGCAGCATAAAGAGCGCCGGCCACAAATAGGGCCGTATCGATGGTTGAGTACTCAGACTTCCAGACTCTTTCACCTGACTCCCAGTCCACGAAATGCAGGAACCAACCTTTGTATCTTGAAACTTTGTTTTTAGAAAAAAGAAGGGTTTTCCTGACGTAATCCACTGCCAACTTTTTATCGTAGTTTCCTGAGTGGGCAGCATGAGCAATCACGGCGAGCCCAAAACCTGTGGCAGCAATAGAAGAAACCCGATTATTAACAGGAGTTTTAATAAAGTTACTGGCCCTGTCGCGAACAAGTCCGGTTACCGGATGAGCTTCATCGATAAAATATAGGAGTGCCGTATTTTCAATATCTTTTTTGATCGTGTTCGCCCACGCACTCATTTGAGTGATGATTAAACATACGACAACCGTGAAGAAAAGTAAGGGTTTCACATCTTAACACTGCTTTAACTAACTCATTTTTTCAAGACGCGTGCATAATGATTTCATGGAAAAAACAACAGCTAGACGTCCTCTTAAGAGTCGTCAAACCGCATGGGCAAAGAATTTATCACGAGTTATCGCTCAGGCCGGTATTTCACCCAATATGATCTCATTCTTCAGCATGGTCTTTGCGGCCTTGTCGCTCGTGGCAGCGATCAGCGGAGGACGAGCAGGGGCTGTTCTTGCGGCACTCTTCATCCAGATGAGGCTTATCTGTAATCTCATGGACGGAATGGTTGCTGTAGAATTCGGCAAAAAATCTAAAACGGGTGACCTCTGGAATGACGTTCCGGACAGGTTTGCTGATGTTGTGATTATTCTCGGAGCTGGCTACCTTTCAAAAGGTCAGCCTTATGCCATTGAACTTGCCTGGGCCAATGGTGTGCTCGCCGTGATGACCGCTTATCTTCGTGTTCTCGGAGCTTCACTTAAGTCTCCTCATTATTATATTGGTCCAATGGCGAAACCTCACCGCATGGCGATTCTCACAGGTGCTTTTATTATTGAGGCAATTTATCCTAACGGTGTCGTGATTTACGCAGCACTTATCATCATGGTCGTTGGTCAGGTGATAACTTGCTTCAGAAGACTTTCAAAAATCACTCATGATCTGGAGACGAAATGAACCATATCCTTTCATTCGCGGAATTTCTCACTCCGGAAGTTAATAAGGTCCTTGGCGGAATCTTCGGTGTTCTGATTGTTGTTACGCTCGCATTCTATATTGCGAAAGGAATCAAGGGACCAACGAAACTCATCAATGAACTCATCGAGAGAACGTTATCATGGTGGATGATCCTGGTTGGATTTGCTGTTACCATTTTCTTCTCACGTTTTTTTGCTACGATCGCTCTTGGATTTGTGGCCTTCGTTGCATTCAGAGAGTTGACATCAAGACTGAACCTCAGGCTGTCTGATCGTCGTACATTGTTATGGTGCTATCTCTCAATTCCATTCCAGTTTTTCCTTGCTTACATTGAATGGTATGGAATGTTCATTATCTTTATCCCAGTGATCATGTTCATCGGTCTCAATATGAGGAGTGTTGCTCAGGGAGATGTAAAAGGGATTACAGCTTCTCTTGGGATTATTCACTGGGCATCAATGCTCACCATCTTTTCTCTTTCTCACATTGCTTACATGCTTTCACTCCCGGAGATCCCGGGTTTCACTGCTGGTAATGGTGCGATGGTTTTATGGCTCGTACTCATCACTGAATCGAATGACATCTTTCAGTTCACTTGGGGCAAGCTTTTCGGGAAACATAAAATTCTTCCATCTGTCAGCCCTAATAAAACAGTTGAAGGGTTCGTGGGCGGACTAATTTCAACAATCGCTCTAGGTTACGGATTAGCCTTTCTTCTTCCTGTCGGAGCTGAGAAGGCCGCCATCCTTGCAGGAGTCATGGCCTTTACTGGATTTATGGGAGATGTGACAGTTTCAGCAATTAAACGCGATCTTGGAATTAAAGATATGGGCTCAAGCATTCCGGGTCACGGTGGAGTGATGGATCGTATTGATTCTCTCGCTTTTAACTCGATGGTTTGCTTCCACTTAATAAGGTACTGGCTATGAGATTATTTGCACGATTTGTTTTATACCGTCTGATCCTGAGACCATTTCTTTCGATTATCATCGGTGTGAAGTTCCCGAAGGCGAGCGATTTCCCTGAAGGACAATTCCTGCTTGTCTCAAATCATAATTCTCATCTTGATACAGTTTCTCTACTTTGTTCTCTACCTGTGAAACGACTGAAGGACGTTCATCCGGCCGCGGCCGCAGATTATTTTGCCAGAAACAAAACAATGGCAACATTATGTGAGTTCTTTTTGAATACAGTTTTTGTTCGTCGTAAAGGTGAAGGCGGGAAACCCATTAAACCTCTTGATGAACTTGATATGCATATTAAAGATGGAAAATCTCTCATCTTATTTCCTGAAGGAACTCGAGGGATGCCGGAAGAGATTGTTGATTTCAAATGTGGCGCAGCTGTCCTTCTTCAGAGAAATCCTGGCGTTCAACTCGTTCCAGTATTCATGATCGGAATGGGGAAGGCGATGCCGAAAGGTGACGGAATGCTAATTCCCACTGAATGCGAAATCAGAATAGGTAAATCGACGATCAATGACGAGATCAGAAGCAAGTCAGTGACTGAACTCACCCAGCATATTCAGAACGAAGTACTTGGACTGCGCACATGAGTAATCAAACCTGGCCGATTGTTTTGAATTTCATTGCCTCATTGTTAGGGGCCGTAGGACAGTGGCTTTATAAAGTGGGTGCAAAAGATCTCAAAGAAATTCCCATTTATAAAAATCTTCCTTTTTTGGGTGGGATGTTTTGTTTCTGTCTGGTGATGGGATTATTTATGGTGGCCTTCCGTTTAGGCGGAAGAATTTCAGTTACATTTCCGGTTTACGCTCTGACTTTTGTTTGGGGAACCATCATTGGCGTGATGATTGATAAAGAACCTTTCAATCAATGGCAGGCAGTTGGAGTTGGACTTGTTTTCGTCGGAGTTGCAATGGTGGGAGCTCTCGCTCCCCGGTGATCATTGCTGAAGTTCGTTAGTTTGTTTTGCTAGTTTTGCTTCTACTGCTTTCATCGCTGCAAGACAGATTGAAAGCGATGGGCTTTCTGTTACTGCCGCTCCTGCATCCACAAAATTACCTGCAGAAAGATATTCAATGAAGCTTGCTGGAGAAGTGAAGCCTTCATCTTTTCCTTTGAGAGCGAACCACTGGCCGCCTTCAATAGGAATGAGTGAGATATTTAATTTTTTAGCTACATCAAAGGCAGCTCCGATTTCTTTTGAGTACTCGCGAAGTGGTCTTTCACCTGCTGGTGTTACTTCAGTGGGAACTTTTCTCTTGATGATAACGTCATGTCCGAAAATGTGCTGAGCAATCATCGTATCAAGTTCGCGACCTGGTCTCATGGGATATCCTTTTTCAAGTTGAATGGGCGCGAGTATAGAAGAATTTATTGCGATGTGACCTTAAAAAATCCTAAAGATCAGCGTAGGCACTCGAGAATATTAACAGTTTCATAATCTTTTACTGGTTTCTCGGTATTTGTATCTGTGTGAAAGACATCTGTGTAGCTGATCTCACCTTGCTTCCACCCTTTCCCAAGATCTTTGCATATATCTTTTTTACTCTTTTTTATCAGAGCATCGGACTTTGCATCCCTGATAAAGGTGAGTGTGATTCTTTTTGGAGATTCCTCGAGAACACGGGCCTTGTGGCCTTTAAATTCGATTTCTTTTGCGAAGGCGGATGTTGTGATGATGAGGATTAAAAATGCTTTCATGAAGGCCTTATCGGCTTTCATGAAGCATTTTTGAAATAGGATAAGTAAACGTTTGCTTTAAACGGCAAATGATTTCTAAAATTAGAAGCTTAATCCGCCTGTGGTAGAGGAAGTGCTCTCTTCAGGCTCTACGCGGTTTGAGCCATTCGTGCCACCTGTCGTAGTTGTCACATCATCATCATCGTCGCCATAGTTTCCAGTCTCTCCACCTGATGTCGTTTGAGTAGATGGGAAAATGGCACCATCGTCCACGCCGCTTGATCCACCAATTGTTTCTCCATCAGTAGGAACCGGAATATCTGTCCGGTCCTGATCAACGATACCAGGAACTTTTTCAAGTCTTTTGATCACAGCGCACGCAACCGGAATACCCTGATGAGGAGTCAAACGACCTTTTCCTAAAACAGTTTCCGGAAGTGGAGTCGTTTCCGAAACACCACGGATCAAGACAATTTTCCCAATCATCGTGAGTGACTTGTTGCTGCTGAGTTTTGCATATTCATCAACCGGGTTGATATCTTCTTC
>JBEIQF010000402.1:0-2945 GCA_040376635.1 Halobacteriovoraceae bacterium | reverse complement strand
CGGAATTGAACATGCTGCTGAAACTGCCCAGCGTGGTGGTGTTGGTCTTATTGCTTACTACCGTAAAGAAGGCCGTGCTCTTGGTGAAGTGACGAAGTTCCTCGTTTACAATGCCCGTAAACGTCAGGAAGGCGGAGATTCTGCTGCGACTTACTTTAAACGTACTGAATGTGTTGCCGGTGTAGAAGATGCGCGTTTCCAGGAATTCATGCCTGACGTTCTTCATTTCTTCGGAATTAAAAAAATCCATAACCTTCATTCAATGTCGAACATGAAATACAACGCTATCGTTGGTTCAGGTATCGAAGTTGTAAACCGTATTTCAATTCCTGATTTTCTTATTCCTGCAGATGCATCTGTGGAAATGGAAGCGAAGAAAGCTGCCGGTTACTTCACTGAAGGTGAAATTAAAAAAGGCGAGGCCCTAACTGCTGTTAAGGGACGCGATATCACATGAGCAACTTAGATTACATTCTCTCTCCTGTTTGCATCCGCGACGGAGCGAAGAAAATTTTTGATGAGACAATGGCAGGCAATACGCACTTCCATTATCACGAAGAAAAACTGGGCAAGACGGTTGATTTTGTCATGGAAACTATCCGTGAGAATTATCCAGACCTGAAAATTCCTTTCCACTCACGTTGGGGCCATTTCCGTCCGGGAAATGTTGACCGCTCGTTGTGGTTAAAAGCGAAGATCAAGGATCTTGATCCGATGGAGCAGGCAAGAGTGAAGTGGGATCTCGTTATCCCATCAGTTCTTCTTGATGCTGGTGCCGGCGCAGAATGGAAATATCATGAGAAAGAAACTTCCCGTGACTACGCCCGTTCTGAAGGTCTGGGAGTAGCTAGCTTTCACTTATTCATGTCAGGTGCTTTTTCGACTGACGGAAAATCTCTCCGTTCAACTGCGGAAGGTCTAAAGCGTGTAGATGAAAAACTAATCGAAGAATATTTCCAGGTAAGTCCTTCCAATCCATTGGTCGGTGTTACTGGAAGAACAAATCTTCTTCGTAATCTTGGTCGCGCTCTTGAAAACAAAGAAATCTTCAAAGATGGTCGCCCTGGTAACCTGATTGATTATCTTGTTGTTAAACACGGTAAGACGATTCCTGCGACAGCACTTCTTCGTGGAGTGCTCGACGGACTCGGCCCAATCTGGCCAGGACGTGAAACACTTGATGGTGTGAATCTTGGTGATGCCTGGAAACACTCTAAGTTTGGTCTCATTGCTTTCCATAAACTTTCTCAGTGGATGACTTACTCACTTGTTGAGCCACTTGAAGAAGCAGGTATCACTGTTACAGGAGTTGAAGGTCTCACAGGACTTCCTGAATACCGTAACGGCGGACTTCTTCTTGATTCAGGAGTTCTTACTTTCAAAAATACTCGTGATGCAGCTGAAGCACACGGACCTGAAAGTGATCTCATCATTGAGTGGAGAGCTTTAACAGTTTTCCTTCTGGATAAGATCGGTGCAGAAGTTCAGAAACGTCTTGGCCGCACTCCTCAGGATTTCCCTCTGGCGAAAGTTCTTGAAGGCGGGACGTGGTCAGCAGGCAGAAGAATCGCAGCGATGAACCGCGCAGGTGGGACACCTCCGCTTAATATTAAAAGTGATGGAACAGTTTTTTAAGGACCATATATGTATAAAAATCTCATTGAACTTCAGCATCCTTTAATGCTTCACAAGCTCGGCCACCTTCGTGATAAAAACACGAACTCAGCTGACTTCAGAAACCTCATGACAGAAATTTCAAAGCTTCTTGCTTATGAAGCGATGAAAGACTGGAAAGACATGGATGCAGTAAGAGTGGAAACTCCGCTTGCTCCGACTAAAGTCGACAGGATTATCAATCCTCCGGTTGCGGTTGCTATTCTTCGTGCCGGTAACGGTATGCTTGATGGCGTTCTTTCGATGATCCCGATCGCTTCGGCCGGGTATATCGGTATCTACCGTGATAAGTTCATCCAGAATACGGTTGAGTATTATTTCAAGCTTCCAGCGGACGTGAAGGGCAGAACAATCCTCCTTTGTGACCCTCTGATTGCTACAGCAGACACTATGATCGCGGCGATTGACCGTCTTAAGTCATACCATGTGGGACCTATTAAAGTTCTCTCTGTACTTGCTTCAGATCATGCGTTAAAACGCCTCGAACATTTCCATCCTGACGTTAAGATTTATGCCTTGAATGTCGAGAAGGAAATGACTGAGAACGGCTACCTCGTTCCAGGACTTGGAGATGCTGGTGACCGTTTATACCAAACCAAATAAGACTTTCATTCTAGGTGTTGCCGGCGGCTCAGGCTCCGGCAAAACTTATTTTGCGAAAGAACTGAAAGACGCTCTTGGCGAACACGCTACAATTGTTTACCAGGATAATTTCTACATCGATCAATCTCACAGGTTTGATCATGATGGCGGTTCAGTAAATTTCGATCATCCCGAAAGCCTTGATCTCAAGCTACTGGCAAAATGCCTGTCTGAATTAAAGAACGGCACTCATACAAAGATTCCTGTCTACGATTTTAAAACCCATTCACGCCAAAAAGAACACCTCCATATCGAAGCGACTAAAATCGTGATCGTGGACGGCATTCTCATTTTTCACCCTGACTATCTTCGTGAACAGTTCGATGAAATGATCTTTTTTGATACGCCGGAAGAACTTCGCTACTCACGTCGTCTTGAACGCGACGTAAACGAGCGTGGAAGGACTCCTGAAGGCGTTCGTGCCCAGTTCCTGAAGCAGGTTAAGCCCATGCATGATGAGTTCGTCGAGCCCTCTAAGAACTTTGCTCATTGTGTAGTGAAGGACCTTGGCGACTACCATGAGCACTTTGATGCTTACCGCGAAAAGCTCCTGAAGCTTGCTACCTCGTCCCTGACATGAAAAAATAACTCCATTCTTAAATGGAGTTATTATGCTTAAGTTCCTCGTT
>JBEIQF010000190.1:0-6567 GCA_040376635.1 Halobacteriovoraceae bacterium | reverse complement strand
TCCGTCTCGGATGACTTCGTATTCAACTTCTTTGAAGCCAGCAATAGATCTTTCGATCAGACACTGCTGGATCGGAGAAGCTGCAAGGCCAGAATTGGCAATGAGAAACAATTCTTCTTCTGAATGAGCAATACCACCGCCTGTTCCACCAAGTGTGAACGCAGGTCTTACGATGACAGGAAAACCAATTTTTGCGGCAAACTCCTGAGCTTCCTCGACAGTAGTTACAATTCTACTTTCAGGAACCGGCTCACCGATTTCCTGCATGAGTTCTTTGAAGAGTTTTCTATCTTCAGCTTTTTGAATGGTGTCTACTCGACAACCTAGAAGCTGAACTCCAAGGCGTTTAAGATGTCCTTCTTCCTCGAGTTTAACTGCGAGGTTCAGGGCAGTCTGCCCGCCGAGTGTAGGTACAATCCCATCAGGCTTTTCTTTGTGAATGATTTTAAGAAGGAATTCTTTCGTCAGTGGCTCGATGTAAACCTTGTGGGCCGTTTCCTTGTCCGTCATGATCGTGGCAGGATTCGAATTCACTAGGACAACTTCAAGTCCTTCTTCGATTAAGGATTTCACTGCTTGAGTTCCGGAGTAATCAAACTCAGCAGCCTGGCCAATCACGATTGGACCTGAACCGATGACTAATACTTTTTTCAGATGTGGGTGAACAGGCATAATATTAATTCCTAATCGTCGTTAAAAATTCATCAAACAACCAACCCGTGTCTTCAGGACCTGGGCAAGCTTCAGGATGGTATTGTACAGAGAAGGCAGGAAGTGTTTTATGTTTCAGGCCTTCAACGGTGTTATCGTTGATGTTAATTTGAGAAATTTCTAAATCAGTGTTGTTCACCGATTGAGTTGTCACTGCGTAACCGTGATTCTGAGAACTCATGAACACTTTTCCAAGCTTCAAATCTTTCACAGGATGATTTCCACCTCGGTGACCAAACTTCAGTTTTTCTGTATCAGCGCCGTTTGCAAGAGCGAAGAGCTGGTGACCCATGCAGATGGAGAACATTGGATATTGTTTTTGAAGTTCCTGGATGACCGGTAGAACCTGCGGAACATCTTTCGGGTTACCCGGACCATTCGACATGACAATGCCTTGTGGTCTATAGCTCTTGATCATTTCAACTGAAGCATTCCATGGAACAACAACCACATCACAATTTCTTTTTGTAAGAGATCGCAGAATGTTTTTCTTGTATCCAAAATCCATCAGAATGATACGTTTGCCTTCACCGGGGAAGTGGATCGGACTTTTCGTTGAAACTCTCGCGATCTGATCTGTATCAAATGGTCTTGAGATGGCTGCCTGAACACTTGGGAGAGGATAATTTTCCGGAACAAGGACTGCTTTCATCACACCACGGTCACGGATTTTTTTCGTAAGTTCGCGAGTATCGATGCCTGCAATACCAGGAATCTTGAAGCGTTTCAGAAGTTCGCGCAGAGAATATTCATTTCTCCAGTTTGAACCTTCGAGTGGACATTCTCTCACGACAAAACCTTTCAGTGCCGGAGTAAGAGATTCAAAGTCGTCTTTGTTGACACCGTAGTTACCGATGAGTGGGTAGGTCATCACAACAATCTGATCACAATAAGAAGGATCAGAAAGGATTTCCTGGTAACCAGTCATACTTGTATTAAAAACAAGTTCACCAAGTGAGAAGATGTTATCGATATCGTATCCGATGGATTCGCCGATATACTCTTCACCGGTTTCAAGGACGAGCTTAATCATTTTCATTTTGCACTCTCATTCACCGCCCACTCAAGGATGGCCATTCTGGTAAAGACTCCGTTCCCCATTTGTTTGAAGATACGTGATTGTTTATGTTCCACGATTTCATCTGAGATCTCGACTCCGCGGTTAAACGGACCAGGATGCAGAATGATCGCTTCTTTTTTCATTTTTCCAACTCGAGCAAGATCGAGTCCAAACTGCTTATGGTAGGACTTCGCATCGAGTTCAAGACTTTCATGTCTTTCAAGCTGGATTCTAAGCATCATAACAGCATCTACGTGCGGAAGTATGTCGTCAAAATTTGCATGTTGTACGAAGTTTCTCGGATTAGGCGGAAGAAGTGATTCCGGACCACAGAGGTAAATTTCCATGCCGAATTTTTCTGCAGCAACCATCAGAGAGCCTGCAACTCGGGAATGTTTGATGTCACCACATACTGCAATCTTCAGGCCTTCCAGTTTTCCGAATTCCTGATGAAGAGTAAGGAGGTCGAGTATGCCTTGTGAGGGATGTTCGTTTTTTCCAGCACCAGCGTTTAAGAGAGGAAGATCAAAGTTATCATGGACATTATCAAAGACATTATCATCAGAGTGTCGAAAGACAATGCCGTCGACCCCAAGGCTCTCAAGTGTCTTAAGTGTGTCATAAACCGTTTCTCCTTTTTTTACGCTCGAGTTTTCAGGAACGAAGTTCACAACATCAGCACCTAGTCTTTTAGCGGCAATTTCAAACGAACAACGTGTTCTTGTACTTGGTTCGTAAAAGACGTTCGCGAAAATTTTGTGCTTTAAGAGATGATGGATTTTGTCAGGATGCTTGTGATGAAGAGAAAAATAGTGGGCCCTCTCGATGAGGGATAACAGTTCTTTTGGAGTGAAACTAGAGAGCGATAAAAAATGCTTGATCATTCTCCTCCTGAGTGGCCGGCACACCGGGGTCGTATGTTTGTGAATCTGAATTGAAGAGAATAGAATAGACTGATGGTTGGAAGGCGTGAAAAAATATGTTGATGCGGAGAGGCATCATACCCATTGTACAGTCCTGTGACTTGGTTTTTAAATTAATATCAAAATAGCGAAGCTCTCGGCAAGAGTAAAAATTATGACAGCAAAATTCGAACTAGAATCTGCTTTCAAACCGACTGGTGATCAACCTGCGGCCATTGAACAGCTAACGACCAATTTTAAAGAGAAAAAGCCCTTTCAGACCCTTCTTGGGGTGACTGGCTCAGGGAAAACATTCGCCATGGCGAATGTGATCAAGAATCTTGGTAAAAAAACACTCATTCTGGCACCCAACAAGACACTCGCGGCCCAGCTTTTTGCTGAGTTCAAGGAATTCTTTCCCAATAATGCGGTCGAATATTTCGTGTCTTATTACGATTATTACCAACCGGAAGCCTACGTTCCGGGATCTGACACTTATATCGAAAAAGATTCAGCGATTAACGAAGAGATTGAAAAGCTTCGACACTCAAGCACGAGATCTCTTTTTTCACGTGATGATGTGATCGTTGTTGCATCTGTAAGTTGTATTTACGGTATTGGTGCTCCTGATGAATATTACAGTCAGCGAATTATGCTTTTTACTCAGGACAAGATCGAGCGTGATGATCTTCTGAAGCGTCTGGTTGAAATTCAATACCAGAGAAATGATATGGATTTTCACCGAGGTACGTTCCGCGTTCGTGGTGATGTTGTTGAAGTCTTTCCTGCTTATGAAGATTCAGAGATTGTCCGAATCGAATTTTTTGATGATGTGATTGACGGTATTTTTATTGTTGATCCACTTCGCGGAAAAGTTCTTCAGCCTCTTAACAGGGTTGATATTTATCCGAAGTCTCACTATGTTGTTGGTAAGGATAAGCTTAAAGTTGCGATTGAAAATATCAAGCTTGAACTTCGTGAGCGCCTAGCGGAATTAAAAGATCAGAATAAACTCATTGAAGTTCAGCGTCTCCAGCAGAGAACTCTTCTTGATCTTGAGATGATGGAGGAGATGGGATTCTGTCCGGGGATTGAAAACTATTCAAGGCATCTCGCCGGTAACAAGGCCGGAGATCCACCTTTCACACTGATTGATTATTTCAAGAAAGACTTTCTCATGATTATTGATGAGTCTCACGTGACGATTCCTCAGATTGGAGGAATGTACAAGGGAGATCGTGCCAGAAAACTCACTCTAGTCGATTACGGGTTCCGTCTTCCAAGTGCTCTTGATAACCGTCCTCTGAACTTTCCAGAATTCGAGCAAAAGCTTGATCAGGTTCTGTTTGTTTCCGCCACTCCTGCCGATTATGAATTAGAAAAAACAGAGGGGGAGTTTGCTTCTCAGATTATTCGTCCGACGGGTCTTCTGGATCCTGTCATTGAATTCAAGGATGCAAAGAACCAGGTAGATGACATGCTGGTTGAAGCTAAGAAAACAATTGCTCAGGGTCATCGTGTGCTCATCACAACTCTGACAAAACGTCTTGCTGAAGAGCTCACTACCTTCTACAGGGGCGTGGGCATGAGAATTAAATATCTTCACTCTGAAATTGATACCCTTGAAAGGATGGAAATTCTTCGTGATCTTCGTCTAGGCGAATTTGATATCCTCGTCGGAATTAACCTTCTTCGAGAGGGACTGGATATTCCGGAAGTGGCCCTCGTGGGAATTCTCGATGCGGATAAAGAAGGCTTCCTTCGTTCAACCCGTTCACTCATCCAGACCATCGGTCGAGCGGCCCGAAATTCAGAGGGAAGGGTGATACTTTATGGTTTTAATACTACTAAGAGCATCAACGAAGCGATGAAAGTCACAGCTGACCGTCGTATCAAACAGATGGAATACAACGAAAAGCACGGCCTCTCTCCGAAAACGGTGAATAAAAAAATCAGCGGCGGTGTTATTGAGGTTCTCCGTGGAGCCAAGAAGTCCGACAAAAAAGGACGGGTTAAAGAAATTTCTGAAGAGGCTCTTTCAGCTGAAGCAATTGATGCTAAAATCAAAGAGTTGAAACAACTCATGAAAGAGGCAGCAACCGGACTTCAATTCGAGGAAGCGGCCAAACTTCGTGACGAAATTAAAAAGCTCTCTGAGTTAAGGTTCATGCTATGAGATTCTGGTTCCTTCTTTTATTACCGCTTATCAGCTTTGCTGATGTAAAGCCTGAAGGATTTATCATTCAGATCAATGATCGCAGCATGTATGTTCTCTCACCTGATAAGAAGAAAAACATGTTCTCGGTGATTGTTGAGAATAAGTCACTTTCAGATCAGGTAGGGAAGTTTATTATCGGTTCAAAAATTATTAAATTTGTTTCTGTGCAATCCGGAAAAACGGAGTCTGTGGAAATTGAAAATAAATCGCAAACTCCTGTAGTTTTTGTTCCGGTAAGTCCTGCGTTTCAGGAAGTTCCTTTGAATTTTGGCAAAAAGGCTTATGAAATCCCACCAAAAGAATAACGTTCAAAAAGTAGTGCTGGTCATTTCTGACCTGCATCTTTCTGCAGGGAAAATGATCAAGGGGAAGAGAAATCTTCTCGAGGATTTTCATTACGATAATGAGCTGATTGATTTTTTAAATTATTATTCATCCGGCGACTATCAGGATATTGAAGTCGAACTCGTGATCAATGGCGACTTCCTGGATTTTCTAGCAGTCCCATATGTTGAGTTTTATGACGATGAGTTCTGGAGTGAGAATGCGGCGATTGAAAAACTGCGCATGATCATGAGTGCCCATACAGGTGTATTGGATGCATTAAAGCGTTTCCTTTCAAAGCCTCAGAAAAAGATCGTCTACATCATTGGTAACCACGATGCAGAGTTTGTTTTTGATTCAATGAAAGAAGAGTTTCTGAATTATTTCGGTGAATACAAGAAGAATTTCATCCTCTCAAACGCTATCTCAACTCATATGCCAATCAAGGGCGTTTGTATTCAGCACGGGCACCAGTATGAAAGGGCCCATGAATTTGACCAGGAAAATGCTGTCGTTGAAACTCTCAATGGTGAGAAATATTTCATTCCACCATGGGGCTCATATTACGTTACAAATGTTATCAATAAGTACAAACAAGAACGCCATTTCATCAATGCTGTGAGACCAATCAAGCATTTCATGATTCACGGTATTCTCTTCGATACTTTCTTCACTGTGCGTTTCATGCTTTCTAACTTTTACTATTTTGTGATGGTTCGTTTCTGGCACTTCTATATGGTGAAGAGAAGCTTAAAGCAGGTATTTGAAGATATCTTCCGCGAGCTTGAACTATTCCAGGATTTTGAAACACTCACAAGAGCATTTTTTGAAAAGAATGCAGAATCCAGAGTATTAATCGTGGGCCACACTCATAATCCTACTCTCAGAATTTTTAATGATGGCACGACATTCATCAACACGGGCACGTGGACAAGAATGGTAAACCTGGATCTTGGTCAGTGGAATAATGGTAACTCTCTCACGTACGCGAAGATTCTTGCGAAGAAACTTGATTTTGAAATAGAGGACTTTGATAAGAACGTAGAAGTGGATCTTAAGTACTGGATGGGGATTAATAATCTACCGTATTCAGAATATCACTAGAGAAAAGAATTGATTTTATCGATGAGTTTCCTCGAATGAAAAGGGTAGCTCATCACATGTTCTACTCCAAGCTTTGCTGAGAGAAGAACTGTTTCTGGGAGAGAATTCTCCGCAAATACGATGAAATTTTTCTGCTTTTTAAGAATCTGATTCATCTCTTGATTGATTGCTTTTGCCTCGATAATCACAAAAAAATCATTCTTATTTTTCAATATCTCCATCGCTTCAACAGTGTTCACTGCCTCGAG
>JBEIQF010000213.1:0-6076 GCA_040376635.1 Halobacteriovoraceae bacterium | reverse complement strand
TCTCTAATTTCTTAAATTTATTATGTAATGGAACAGATTTGCCGGGGAGAGAGACAGGATTTATCCCCTCTTTTCAGAGGTTTATAAATCCTACCTGTTATAGTCGTGAGTTTTGGTTGCCGAGATTTTGAGCTATTTGAGTGCTTCGTTAAGGAGAATCGCTAAACGAACGCCTGCCTGATAAAGACGCTGCTCAACCACCGGAACAAACTGGTAGCTGTATTCGTAAGCTAGCTTAGGCATTGTTTCCGCAGTTACAACAATGTCACTACGGCAGTAAGTTTTCACTGACATTGGAGCTTCAGATGGAATCACGTCAGCTGGATAGATCTTCCCGCGAAGTTCTTTTGATTCAAGGGCCCAGTCAATCGGAGTTCCAGATTTCCAGGAAAGGATCTGCTCTCTCGTGCGGCCTTGAGCTACATAAGCTGCAAGTTCAGAGTAGCTAAGATTTGTGAAATCAATCATGCCTTCATCCCAAAGAGCATGAAGATTCGTTTCTTTTTTGTGGAACTGAACTTTACACTTGTTCCCACCCTGATCAAGACCGTTACCAACGTGAAGTGGCTGGTGAAGGTCACCGATTAAGTGAACTACAAATTTGAGAGCGAAGTTCTTTTTATCAAGAGCTGCATTCGGATCTTTCAGAACAGCAACCTGCTCATTGATCGCAGTCATAAGTTTACCAGAAGAGTTTGTTTCATCGTGCTGATGATCATCGTCTTTCCAGTCAGTGTAGTGCCAGTTGTATGTGTGCTGGTAAGTCTGAGGCTCAGACTTAATTTCATCAGACCAGTTAGAAACTCTTGAAAGCGACTGGCCTCCAAGGATCTTGTAGATTTTAGAGTGAACAGCAATGTCGAGGTGCTTTTCAGCAACTGCGCCTACTACTCTGTGACCAGTAGGTCCCCAGGCGAAAGCATTAGTCGTTATCAACCCGAGTGCGAGAATGAAAGTTTTCATAGGGTAATCTCCTCGAAAGTGCCACGTTGTTTATTTTTTCTGAAATTAGGAACTGTAAAAAGTTTTCCGTGAAAAGTGACGTAGTAACCAGGCTTCAGGATGCGGGCAGCGAAGATCGCTTCGATCACATTCTGGGCAGCATCTGAATCATCGAAACCAAGAGGCTTCATCGCACCAGTGAACACAACCGGAACTGCGATCTCAGGATAATTTTCAAAACAATATTTTGATGTGAGATCCATCGTATCTGTTCCGTGAAGAACAACGATTGGATTTTGTCCGCGCTCATGAGCTTTCAATGAATCAAGGATGAACTGGCGATCAGTATCGTCCATGAACAGTGAGTCTTTTGACATGATCTGCTTCACAGTAATGT
Source organism: Halobacteriovoraceae bacterium (assembly GCA_040376635.1). Taxonomy (GTDB): domain Bacteria; phylum Bdellovibrionota; class Bacteriovoracia; order Bacteriovoracales; family Bacteriovoracaceae; genus Peredibacter. The sequence goes on along the minus strand of JBEIQF010000213.1, from coordinate 4,737 downwards.
CTGTGTAGGGAAGACGAAGGCGCTGAAGAATTTTGTTTTTAACAATTGTGTCGCGATTTTGAAGAGACCCTTCAAATTCGTCGTAGATTTTCTCGATCGTTCCGCCGGTCGCAAGAATGTAGAGAGGCATAACTTCGTTAGACATAATTTTAGCTGGCTACCCTTGACGTTTATCTATGTGTTCCCATCTTTTGTATGGATTCTTACGCTAAATGACAAGACGACAAAGTGACACTGGCTACCAAGTAGCGGTAAAGGAGTAATAATGACTACCCGTAAAGGCTCAATTTCAGTTAAAACTAACGACATTTTTCCTATCATCAAAAAATGGCTTTACTCGGAGCATGATATTTTTATCAGAGAGCTCGTTTCCAATGCCTCGGATGCCATTACCAAACGCCATACCCTCGCCCGTTCTCAGGGCCATGAAACTCCTGAGGGTAAGGTCGAAATCAAGCTCGATAAAGAAGCTAAGACCATTACGATCATCGATAACGGGATCGGGATGACGGAATCTGAAGTTGAAAAATACATCGCCCAGCTCGCATTCTCGGGTGCGGAAGAATTCGTTAAGAAAATGAAAGACATGGGAAATACAAGCACGAAAGACGAGATCATCGGTAAGTTCGGTCTTGGTTTTTACTCTGCTTTCATGGTTGCTGAAAAAGTTGAAGTTGAATCACTCTCAATGCAGCCAGGCTCAAAACCAACGAAATGGATTTGTCTTGGTGATACAGATTATGAATTCACGGATTCTACAAAATCAGAAGTGGGTACGACGATCACTCTTCACGTAGGTGCTGATGGCCTTGAATTCCTCGAGGATTTTAAACTTCAGGAAACTCTGAACCGTTACTGTGATTTCATGCCATACCCGATCTGGCTCGGCGAAGAGAAGATCAATGAAACTCAGCCACTTTGGAGAAAAGATCCTACAACTTTAGTGGATCAGGACTACAAGGACTTCTACCGTAAGATGTTCCCAGCTGAACCAGAGCCTCTATTCTGGTTACACCTGAACGTAGATCATCCGTTCACACTTCAGGGAGTGCTCTTCTTCCCTAAACTCAATCAGAATAAACCGATTCAGGATAATGGTATCAAGCTTTACTCTAAGCAGGTCTTTGTATCGGATAACGTGAAGAACGTAGTTCCCGATTTCCTCGGACTCCTGAAAGGTGCTATCGATTCAGTTGATATCCCTTTGAACGTTTCCCGTTCATCGCTTCAGGGTGACCCGAACATCAAGAAGATCTCAAACTACATCATCAACAAAGTTTCTGAATCCCTCAAGAAACTCTTCAATACTGATCGCGAGCGCTATGAAAAAGTATGGGAAGACATTGGTCTTTTCGTGAAATACGGATGTATGCAGGATGAGAAGTTTGATGAAGTGATGAGAAAGTTCGTTCTCTTCAAGAACACTGACGGAAAACTTGTTACTCTTGAAGAGTACCAGGCATCAGTACCAGAACAGTACAAAGAAAAACTCAAAGACACCTACGTGTACTTTGAGAAGAACATGAGTGATGAATCCCTTCGTAAGCAGCTTCATGCTGAAGGTGTACAGGTTATTGAGACAGATCAGTACATCGATACTCATTTCATGCAGCATGCGGAATACAAAAAGCTTGGTGAACAATCATTCAAGTTCTCTGCTATTGATTCAATCATCGAGACGATTCTTGAAACTGCTGAGACGACACCGGATGACATCAAGGTGCAGGATTTCTTCAAAGAGGTACTTGCGGGTCAGGAAGTTGAAGTTAAAAATTTAAAAAATTCTTCATCAAGTGCTTACTTCAAAGTTGATGAGAATATGAAACGCTTCCAGCAGATGACAAAATCGATGGGGCAAACTGCCTTCTCAATGCCTGTGAAGAAAACGTTAGTAGTAAATCCACGCAACGCTCTTATTCAGAACGCACTCAAGATCTGGGAAAAGGGAGAGAGAAAAGAACTCGCTGAGAAAATGTGCCACCATGTGCAGGATCTCGCGTCTCTTTCTTCTGAAGGATTGACGTCTGAGGAGAAAGAGAAGTTTGTGATTCGCTCACAATCTCTTGTTCAGGAACTTTCGCAGTTCATCGTATAACAAAAAAGGGGCCTCAAAAGGGCCCCTTCTTTTATGCATAGACTTTCTTTCTGGTGCTCGAAGCAATCTTTTTTGTAGCCTTCTTCGCTGCTACACGATGAGGCCGTGTTGTACCTCGTCGATAAACTGGTACTCCAATAGAAGCTTCTGCCATCGGTTTTAACTCAACGGATGCATATACATGCTCATTTCTTAAACTTTGCTCAAACCATACCTTCACGAAAAGTATGACTGATTCTTCCATCTTCGTTGCGTACTCAACGCATTTGCTAATTGAGAGTGATTTACGGTCATTTTCAATATCTGACACTAAGCTTTTACCTACACTGATAATTTCTGCTAGCTGATCCTGTGTGAGGTCATTCTTTGTTCTATAAGCTCTAAATAGCATTCCGATAGTTGTTGCGCCGTTTCTGTCTTCCAAAAATTTTAATGCATTTGTCATTTTGCCCTCCTAGTATTTGTGATTGTTGATTTCTTCAACAGTCACAATTTGTACTGCTCCATTCTTTACAGTGAAAATCACTCTAAAAGATTTATTCAGTCTTGCACTCCGTTGTCCCTGACGTTTTCCTTTCAGGTGCTCATGTTTATAGCCAGTATCTCCTGTAGCTTTTAAGCCGATTTCTGTTACAGATTTGACCCAAATTTGAAAGGCATCTTGAATCTCTTTTGAAAGATCATCAAAGTCTTTCATCGCTACCCTGCTAATGACGACGTCAGTCTTTAAGACTTTCATCTCAGCAGCCTTTTTGTTTTTTGCCTTCTTTGACATGGTCTTATTGTACTCCAATTAAGAGTACTTGTACTACTTTTCGGAGTACATTGTAAAACCTTTAGTTCCTTCTTATGTTATTGCGCCTTTATAAGACTTAGTACTTTGCATGGGGGCAGCTTTTACCTTTAGCCGTGATAACTTAGCTTGGCAGTTATAAAAAAAGCCCCGATGCCGGGGCTTTTAACTAATGTTCCTTTTAGGGTGAGAGTCAGGACTAAGAAACGATGTCTTGGTAGTCCATGTGAGAAACGTGGAAGCTTGAAGTTCCTGTTTCATCAGCTTTGAAACCTCTTTCAAGGTGTTCAATTGGAAGTACTCGGCCGTTCTTAAGTGAATCACGGTTACGGTGAACCAGTTGATTCTCTTCTTTCTCTTCTGCTTCTTTGCAATGAATGCAAAGGTCTGCTGTTGGGCGTGCTAGAAGGCGGTTGTGAGAGATTTCTGCACCACAGTCTTCGCACTCCCCAAAAGTACCGTCATCGATCTTCTGAAGAGATTTACGAACCTTCTTAAGGTATACAGCATTTCTCGCTTTAAGGCGGAAATCCATTTGGTTTTCTTTTTCTACTGACACGATGTCTACTTCATCGCCTTCCATTGTTACCGGAGAAAGCTTACCTTCAAAGATTTCTTCTTCCGAAAGAATCTCCATAAAAAGGTTTTTGAAGTGTTCTACTGTTGCTTTTTCCATAAAGCTCTCCTTAAAAATAAACTCATCCGTGATCGTTAAATTCAGTCTCAAATCCTTTAAAACTGAATGCCATTCCATGGCAGAGAAAGAAGGTGAAGTCCGTTTCTGGGTCACTCATCCTTGAGTGTGCCTCCGTTCTCTTGCCAGACCATAGAGCATGATTCGTGCCAACTTCAAAAATGTCGGATTTTCGTAACTTAGGTCAACTTGCCAGAATGCCCTACTTGAATGGGGGGGCATTTTAGACGAAACCGAGGCCAAATTAGCTCCGTGCTTGGAGTCAGTAAGACCCTTAGCATCGCTTTCTATGCATATACATAAGGACACTGCGGAAAGAGTCTGTAAGTTCTACATGACTTCAACATCTTCGAGGCCGTTTCTGATATGAAGTGCGCACTTATTTTTAACAACCCCCAGGAGATACAAATGAAAAAGACTATTGCTCTACTAGCACTTGTTCTTTCTTTCGGCGCTTTCGCACAAGACGCTGCTAGAATCGAACTGAATGCTGAAAAAATCGACGTTAATGCTTCAGCTGCTACTGTTGTTCGTACGAACAAAACACCAGATACAGTTGAACTAACTTTCAGAGTTCCTATGGCGAACTCAGTTTGCGAAAGATATGAAACACGTCACGTGCTTCGTTCTTCTGGCGCTTACTGCGGTTACGACACTTTCACTAGACGTGTAAGCACTGGTCGTACATGTGTTCGTAGAAACCCACATAACAATGAATGTTTAAACTGGGGTGAGACTTTCAGAACAGAAACTGTTCGTCGTCCACGTACTTGTATGGTTCCTGAAACATACTGTGCAGCTTACGGTACTGCTACATCTTACGAAACAGACAGCATGAAACTTAAATTCAATGATCTTCCAGCTCTTGGTGACTCTGAATCTGAGACATTCTCTGTAGTAGCTACTCAGAAGAGATACGATTCTGGTTCAGTAGTTTACGAAGTTAAAGCTCTTGAAACTCTTCGCGAATACGAAATCAAGAGAAAGAAAATCCTCTTCTTCAAAACTGATACTTATATCGTTGAAGAGAAATAATCTCTGATACGGACCAGGGCCGCGAAAGCGGCCCTTTTTTTTTGGGTTCCAGCATACTTGTCTGGGAGCATAGCTTCCAGACAAGTATGCTGGAACCTTTTAGACGTAACGTTCGGATTT
>JBEIQF010000422.1:0-2748 GCA_040376635.1 Halobacteriovoraceae bacterium | reverse complement strand
TCCTTCTTTACCGTTACTGGCGATATCAATCTCGTAGCCCGAATCGGAAAGGACTTCATTAAGTGCAGTTGCAATGTCTGGATTGTCTTCGATGATCAGAATTTTTTTTGTCATATCGCCCTCCTGGCTCATGTGACAACGCCAGTTTAGCACTCGAGGGCAGGTGGACCAAATTAAGGTAGGAACTTATTGAAATGAGAATGAAAAAGATTGTTATGTTGTTGAAATCAACAAATGTTCACTCTGTTAATAGAGCTTAAATAAATGAAAGATTACGCAGTTTTCAGAGAGCTTTCTAAAATTAGTTAAAAATAAAAATTTTAGCTGGATCAATGTGTGAGTAGTGCATGGCCTTAGTTTTTAACGACTCAAGATGAAGAAGGTAATTCAATTCATCTTCAAAGCTATTCAGCTTACGCACTTTTTTCGACTGCTTTTTGAGGATCGATTTCACACCCTGAGGAAGAGTGCATACGCCTCTCAGAAGAAAGAACTCACCTTTGTACTTAATCACGCGGCCGGTGAACACATCACCTTCCATTAAGCTGATTGTTGGGTGGTCTTTTTTTAGCACGATTTTTTCATCGTGAAGAATATCTTTAAGAACGATTTTGTTGCCGAAAGTTGAAGTCGTAAACTCGAAGAGCGAATGATTCACGTTAAGAAGTGCCTGAGAGATTTCTTCATCAAGCTGATTATTACGGATGTATTCTTCGATTACTTTTGATCCGTCTTTTTGACGGTATTGAAAGATGTACCAGTCATTGAATGAATTCATTCGAGATTCGAATTCATCTTTGTCTTCGTCTAGTTTTCCCGTAAGAGAGAAATACTTATCCTTCGCCTCTTTCAAGTCGGAGAAAAATGAGCCCTGAGTGTAAAGGCTTAGTACTTTGTCTAAATGATTATGAACTACGTCGAGCATGGTAGATATTCTACTCTTCTGTTTTAAGAACTGCCAAGAAAGCTTCTTGTGGAATTTCAACATTCCCGACCATTTTCATCCGCTTCTTACCTTCTTTCTGCTTCTCAAGAAGTTTACGCTTACGGGAAACGTCACCACCGTAACATTTAGCAAGTACGTTTTTACGAAGGGCCTTAATCGATTCTCGAGCAATGATCTTAGAACCAATGGCGGCCTGGATAGCGATATCAAACTGCTGACGGTCAATGACCTTCATCAATCTGAATGTAAGGTCTTTCCCACGTTGAGTGGCATTAGAACGGTGGGTGATCATCGATAATGCATCAACCTTATCGCCGTTCAGAAGAACATCGAGCTTCACCATGTCTGATTCCATGTACTCATTTAGTTCGTAATCCATTGAGGCATAACCTTTGGATAACGACTTAAGCTGGTCATAGAAATCGAACATCATTTCAGAAAGTGGCAAAACATATGAAAGTTGCACACGGTCTTCAGTCACATAGTTGATGTTCTGATCGCGACCACGGCGGTCTTCGCAAAGCTTAATGATTTTTCCAACGTAATCATTGGGAAGGTGAATCGAAAGTTTCACTGTTGGCTCTTTGATCATCTCAATCTGAGTTGGATCAGGGAGCTTAGCAGGGTTATCAATCATGAATACATCACCAGTAGTGGTGTGGATTTCATAATTACAAGATGGAGCTGTAGAAATGAGAGCAAGGTTGAATTCTCTCTCAAGTCTTGTCTGGATGATATCCATGTGAAGGAGTCCTAAGAATCCACAACGGAAACCAAATCCAAGGGCCTGAGATACTTCCGGCTCATACGTGAAGGATGAATCGTTCAAAGCGAGTTTTTCCAATGCTTCTTTCAGAACTTCATATTCTTCTGAATCAACCGGGAAAACTCCGCAGAAAACCATCGGCTTAATTTCTTTGTAACCGGCCAGTGATGGAGTTGTGTCTTTCTTATCAGTGTGAACAATCGTGTCCCCGACTTTTACGTCACGAACCGTTTTGATACCACAAACAATCATTCCTACTTCGCCGGCACCAAGTTCGTTCACTTCAAGATAGAAAGGCTGGTGAACAGCAAGTTTAATGACTTCGTAGTCCATGTTCGAGAATTTGAAACGAATCTTGTCTTTAACTTTGATTGTTCCTTCCATGATTCTCGCGAGAACAACCACACCTCGGTAAGCATCAAACCATGAATCGAAAATAAGGGCCTGAAGAGGATTTGAAGCTAAACCTTTTGGAGGCGGAATTCGCTTAACAATTTCTTCAAGGAGAACATCGACACCCAAACCTGATTTACCAGAGACAAGTGGAGCTTCAGAAGCATCAAGACCGATGACATCCTCAACTTCTTTTTTCACTTTCTCAGGATCAGCGTGAGGAAGATCGATTTTATTAATGACTGGTACGATCTCAAGATTATTCTCAAGGGCCATGTATACGTTTGCAAGAGTCTGGGCTTCGATACCTTGAGAGGCATCTACAATCAGAAGCGCGCCTTCGCATGAAGCGAGTGAACGAGAAACTTCGTAAGTAAAATCTACGTGTCCCGGAGTATCGATAAGATTGAAGAAGTAAGTCTTCCCATCTTTTGCTTTATATTGGAGACGAACTGTCTGCGCCTTAATCGTAATCCCACGTTCTTTTTCAAGATCCATGTTATCGAGAAGTCGGTCAGTTTTCTCACGATCAGTAATGGCCTTGGTCATTTCGATAATACGATCTGCGAGAGTCGATTTACCGTGATCGATGTGAGCGATAATAGAAAAATTGCGGATGAGACTGATATCCATAAGAGTACTT
>JBEIQF010000205.1:0-6229 GCA_040376635.1 Halobacteriovoraceae bacterium | reverse complement strand
CCGGTTTATATCCAGAAGTTCATTCACACCCGCGAAGCAAAATTTGAAAAAATCCTTAAAGAAGATTTCATTACACAGGACGAAGAACTCATCTCAGATCTTCGCCGCCTTTGTGATGTGAACTGGAAAAACCAAACATTGTTCATTTCCGGACCGACAGGTACTGGTAAATCACTTCTGGGAAAACTCATTCACGAAATTACCCATCCTGAAGCAAATCTCGTTCATTTAAACTGTTCTGAAATAGCTGAGAACCTTCTTGAAGCAGAACTCTTTGGGCACGAAAAAGGTGCCTTCACAGGTGCGGATCAGAAGAAGGAAGGGAAACTAAAACTCGCTCACGGCGGGACACTTTTCCTGGATGAAGTTGCAACCATGCCAATGGCCATGCAACAGAAACTCCTGAAGGCACTCGATGAAAAAACATTCTATCCAGTGGGCTCTTCTACACCTGTAAAGTCAGATTTCACTCTCATCACCGCCACTTGCGAAAACCTCGAAGAGAAGATGGCGAAAAAAGAATTCCGTGAAGACTTTTATCACCGTATTTCAGGCTTTCAGTTCCACCTAAAATCCCTCTCAGAAAGACCTGATGATATTGAACTTTTACTCCGTCACTTCCAGAAGAATTCCTCTCGAAGATTTGTGATTAAGGCTGATTCCATGGAGCTCTTGAAAAAGCACTCATGGCCCGGCAACATTCGCGAATTGAAGAAGACTTGTGATCGTTTTTCACAGGGAGTTTCAGGTATTATCGACTCTGCTCAAGTAGCAAAAATGCTTGGGATTGAAGTTGCGAAAGCAGAGGTTGCAGAAGGCTGGGAAGAGCACGTATTCCAACACGGATTAAAATCTTATATCTCTCAGATTGAAAAAAAGGCCGTAGAAGAAGCTTTGAGACGCAATAATGGCAAGATCACAGCTTGTATCAAGGACTTAAAGATCTCCACTTCGGCTTTCTATCGTATCCTCCAGGAAAATCAGCTCAGCTTGTAATTGGCACACCGCTTGCTTTATGAGTTTTCAACAAACTCAAGGAGCATACGATGTCATTACAAAATAAAACAATCCAACGTTACCGTTCATTCTTCCCACATGAATCCCTTCGAGAAGTATCTGCCCGTACGGGCATCCAGATTACCCGCGTTTTCCGACTCTTCAATGGCAAGCCGATGAAGGTCGGAGAACTCGAGGCCTTCGAGAAAGTGATCAGCGACAAAATTGCAGAGAATCCAAGCTACGCCCGATTGTTCTCAGTAGTTGATGAGATTTCAACTCTTCTTACTAACGAAGAGATGTCAAAGATCGCTGACTATATGGAGAGAAGACTTACTAATAAAAAATATTCGCGAACATACGTTCGTCCACTTTTTGAAGATGTGATTATCGCATAAGGAGCATGCCATGAGAGGTTTATCGTCACTAGAAAGAGTTATTTTGGAATCAGTCGGTAATAAGACTATGTCATACGAAGATATCCAGAGTCAGTCTGGTCTTCAGGAAAATGTTTGTTTCAATATTCTACAAGCTCTGATCATCAGAGGAATTTTGAGATCAGATAACGGAGGCTACAAAGTTAATGAAAACATCTCTCCTCTTATGATGGAAGAGATCAACGGTTTAGAGGCAAGAAAAGCAGAATCACTGGAATTAATTGAAGCTGTCCTTGATCAGCGTGAACAAAGAGTCTTCCGCTTCCAGAAGATTGCAATGGATTCAAGAGATGAGAAGATTTTCGTAGCAATGCTTACAAACCTGGAATCATTTTTGAAAGACGCTCACATGAAAGCTCAACACACGGTGCCTCTTAAAGACCGCAAAGTTGTTTTCTGGGGAATGGGCGACGTAAGTAAACTTATGAATCAAGTGATGACAGGGAGATAATATGAAATGGCTTATTCTTTTAGCATTAGTAGCATCTTGTGGAAAACATACTCAACCGAAAGCAGTTGATCTTCATGATAGCGATGGCGATCAGATTCACAACTATGAAGAATCAGATTTTGATAAGTACGTAGCAAACTTTGAATCTCTTGGTGAAGTAAAAGGTGTCCTAAGAGTTTTCACAGATAAACAAAGAGAGCTTACGTTCTCAAATAAATATGACCTTGAAAAACGCACTTTAGAAATGATTACAGGGAACGAAAAACAATTACGTCCTGAAGAATATTTTAGTGAGTGGAGTAAAGTTAAATTTCAGAAAGCTCCTATAGACTTTCTTCAGCCTCAATATAAAGTGACACTTGATTTCGAAACTGGATCTGACAAACCAGACGAAGTTGTTCTTATCAGTGGAAATAAAAAAACACTTCTAGCTCCATGGTCTGCTCAGATGGAACTTAAACTTTCCGGCCAAACATTGAAGGACTTGCTGACAGGAAATGCCGAAATTGCGATGGTGAAAAAATTTGAACGTTCGTTGTCGAAGGGACAAGATCCTAACAAGACAATTAAAGACAAAACATACCGAGTTTATTTCAATGAAGGTTCTTCGAGCAAAGTTTACTATGTATCAAAAGATTTGAGCTTCGAAGATTTTCTAGGCCTAAAGAAAGTGGATGTCGCAGCTGGCATCGATGAAGATCACCTCTTCTTTGCATCCCAGTCTACGGGCGGAATGAGTTGGTTTTATCGAGAAATGGAAAATGGAGACAAGGTTGTAGTAAAAAGTAACAGCAACGAATTAAGAGAGCACTTCCTAAAAAGGTTCGAATATAAAAAGACTACAATAGGAAGAGAAAATGGTATCAGCAAAGGTGCTCTGAACTTACAAAACAAGAATGATGCAAAAGTTTATCTAAGAGTGAGATCTTTCTATAAAACAAAGAGAACTTTTGTTGAAACGACTGAAGTACGTGGTGGTGGAGGAGGCGGTCGTGAAGGGAATGCTGCCGGAAGATGTAAAATTCACAGAAGACTCGTTGATAAGGAAACTGTTGAATACTTGAACCTTGAGAACTTTGCCTCTGAGATTATGACGCCAGAAACATTTGTTCAGGACCGTGTTGAAGTTACTTCAGATGACTTAGGAACTTACTGGGATATGAAAGTTGATGCTCGTAATCCGAATTCAGCATTGAAGTTCAAGTCACTTCCTGCAAATAGCTACCTGGCGACTGGGGAAATCAGCAGCTCATGCGATTACATGGGAAGCATGCAAAATACGAATCCCGAAGGAAAATTAAGCCTGGAAGTTGAGAGCTATGTTGAGAAGATCGAGGATTAGGCCTACAATTAGTGAATGGATCTCTGCTTAATCAGCTCAAATATTAGATTCGATAATCCTGCGGACGGGGCCAATTCTTGGCCCCTTCGTCGTTCCCTGCTAACAGAAACTCTCCTCGCTCACAGGCCCGACATTATCGCGACTCAGGAAGGAAGATTCGGACAATTGAAAGATTTCGAAGAACTTCTGAAAGACTACGAGATTATTGATCCGCATAGATCATGGATCAAAGAAAGAATGTATCCTACGTTCTTTGTGAAGAAAGGTGTATTTGAGATTTTGAAGAGTGAAGATTTGTGGCTTTCGGAAACACCGGGAGTCGCTGGAAGTCTTTCTTTTGGAAGTGCCTTTCCTCGCCTCATGACATGGATGAAAATTCAGCCTAAGAAAGAAAAAGTAAATTTTCTGGTTATCAACACTCATCTTGATCACGTTAAGAAAGAAACGCGTGAATCACAAATCAGAGTTCTGGCGAAAGAGATCAAACGTATTAAGGAACCTCATACGATTCTCGTCATCATGGGTGACTTTAATGATTCGCCTGATAGTGATGCGAGAAAGATTCTGATGAATGAATTTCCGGAGCTCGTAGACGCCTGGAAAGCTTTTCATGATCACGAAGAGACTTCACACCATACTTTTAATGGACTTTGTCCGGATGGCTCAAGGATTGACTGGATTTTAGTTGATAAAAAAATGCATTTGCAGAGTTGTGAGATGGATAAGTCTGAGTCCGAGGGGCGCTACCCCTCAGACCATTTTCCCGTCGTGTGCCGGATTAAATTTTAGTCGCGACTTCTGTTCCGATGTGAAGATAAGTTTCAATACCTTTTGCAGTATTTGAAGAAATATCCTGAGAAGGCTTCCACTTCCCTTTCTCACCAAGAAGAACCACAGTAGAGCCACCGAACAGGAAGTAACCTTTCTCTTCTCCACGCATGAATGGTTTGTTCCAACGGTGCGACTGAACAATCTTACCAACACAAATGGCACCAACTTCAATGTAAGCAAGCTTGCCGAAATTTTCTGTTTCTAGAATTGAAACGTGACGCTCGTTTTTGATGAAAATCTGGTTTTTATATTTAAGTGCGAATGGATTTACTGAATCGTAAGCACCCGGTACGCGGAAATTATCAAGAACTTTTCCGTTATCAGGATAGTGATAGCGGTGATAGTCAACCGGACAAAGACGAGCAATGAGAAGCGGGCCGCCTTCGAACATTTTTGCCACTTGATCGTTGCCGATAAGGTCTTTTGCTTTTAGGAAGTGGCCTTTAACAGGATAAACTTCTTTGTCGTTAATGTTATCGAAACCTACGTAACGAGCTTCTGCAAAAGCTGCCATGCGATTTGGTTCAGAGACAAAGTTTCTTTTACCCATCTTGAATCGACGGATAAAGAACTCATTGAAAGTTTTGTATGAATCTTTTGGATCAAGAGAAGGACGTGTACCTGGTTCGTAATCATCAATAGGAATATTGAATTTCTCGATAAAAGGTCTCACCTTTTTGTGGCTTGAAGGCATGTCCTGGAACGCGCCATATACTTTGCTGAAATACTTGTTTGTGAAGACGCCTCCGACCTTCTGGCCGGCAATAGACGTATAGAGGAACTTAATAAACCAATCGCCGTAAACTTTTTCAATTTCGTTCTGGCCGTTCATGCGGTTAAAGTACTTGATTTCCGGCGGATTGCTGACCGTAGTCATTGGGAGACCCCTTGTGGTTTATTTTTTAGATATTATACTTTCAGAGCAATAATAGTCAAAGTAAGGAGTCTAAAATGAGAGTGTATCTGTTCATTATGTTGAGCTTATTTTGCATGGTGAGCTGGGGCGCAACTGACCTTCTTCCAGTTGAGACAAAAACGATCGACATTTATCGAAAAGCAGTGCCGAGCACAGTCAACGTATCGAACATAAAACTCAGCCGTAACATGTTTTATGGTGAAGTAGAAATTCCTCAGGGTGCGGGATCAGGATTCGTTTACGACGACAAAGGCCACATCGTGACGAACTATCACGTTGTTCAAGGCGGAGATAATTTCGTTGTTACTTTCTACAACGATCCAAAGCAGTACAAGGCAAAGCTTGTTGGTGTTGCTCCAGATAAAGACACTGCCGTATTAAAACTTTCTGATATGCCTTCAAAACTTTCTCCGATTGTTTTCGGTTCTTCAAAAGATCTCTTAGTTGGTCAGTCATCATTTGCAATTGGTTCTCCATTTGGTCTGGATTACACACTCACGACAGGTGTGATCTCAGCACTTGGAAGAAAAATTGATGGTATTGGTGGCGTTAAAATTAACGACATGATTCAGACAGATGCTGCAATCAACATGGGTAACTCTGGTGGACCCCTTCTTGATTCAGGCGCACGTCTTATTGGGATGAATACTGTGATTTTCTCAACAAGTGGCTCAAGTGCTGGTCTTGGATTCGCAGTTCCAGTTGATACTATTAAAGTTGTAGTGCCTCAGCTTATTCAGCACGGGAAATTGATTCGTCCGGGTCTTGGGATTGGAATTGTCCCTGATAGCATGAAGAAACGAATCCTAGGAAACGATAAGGGTATTGTTGTTTCTTATGTGGATGATAAGGGTTCAGCTGCGAGAGCTGGTATTCAGGGAATGACTCAGGATCAGTTTGGAAGAACTTATCTCGGGGATATTATCCTGAGTGTTGATGGTCAGGATGTGAATAACCTGGATGATATTTACCAGGTTTTAGATAAGCATAAAATTGGCGATGAAGTGATGGTGAAATACCGTCGCGAAGGCAAAACCCTCGCGACCAAGATCAAGTTACAGGCCCTTTAAGTTCTGAACGGCCTGCTTCAGAGTTTCCTCTTTCTTAGCAAAACAGAATCTTAAATACTTTTCTCCTTCAGTAGACTTTAAATAGAAAGCTGAAGGAGGAACAGTTGCAACCTGTCTCTCTTTAATAAGTTTCATAGCGAAATCTACATCACGAAGATCAGTCTTCTTCGAGATTGGAACCATCAT
>JBEIQF010000004.1:0-39050 GCA_040376635.1 Halobacteriovoraceae bacterium | reverse complement strand
TCTGGCACCAGTGATCCTGTAAATTAGAGAGAGTAATCCTTACAGGCATGACAGAGTTTTGCCCTTGATTCGCATGCTAACTATTGATATTAAAGGCCACTGACTTTTATAAGGAGACACCATGTCTTTAAAGAAATTTGCCATTGGTCTGACTTTAGCCGCGTCTTTTAGCGCTCAGGCCGTGAATATTGGACACTATTTTCATAAACAATCACTTCTTCTCAATTCAACTGATAAGAACAGCCAACACTTAAAACTTCGTGTTGATGGCTCATTAAGAACTCAGGAAATCGCTTTTTATGATCAGAAACTAAATCATAAGAGCGCGACATCAAAAACTTTCAAACAAAGATATTTCGTAGATTCTAAATACGCAGTGGATTCAAACTCACCAGTTTTCTACATCATCTGTGGAGAGTGGAACTGCGGCGGTACAGGCTCTTACTCATATATTGAGAGCCTTGCTAAGAACATGAAAGGTCACCTTGTTGCTCTTGAGCACAGATTCTATGGTGAATCTCTTCCGACAAAAAAACTTACTCCTACAGCTCTTAAAACTCTTCACCTTGATGCTGCCATCGAAGATCTAGCTTCGTTTCAGCGTTTCATGATGAATGACAAAGGCCTAAAAGGTAAGTGGGTTGCTGCTGGTGGTTCATATGCTGGTACACTCGCTGCTTTCTACCGCCTTAAACATCCTGAGCTGGTAGTTGGTTCTCTTGCTTCTTCAGCTCCGGTTCTTATGAAAAATGAATTCTTCGAATACGACGCTCACGTAGCTAAAGTTGTGAATAAGACTTCTTGTGGTGATAAAGTTCGTGAAGCCGTAAAAGCTATTGAAGCGAAAATGGCGACACCTGAAGGTGTGAAAGCTGTTAAAGAAACTTTCCAGGCAACAAATGTTGTTAACGATAAAGATTTCCTCTACGTCGTAGCTGACATGCTGGCAGCAGCTGTTCAATACGGTCGCGATAAAGTTTTCTGTTCTGCCCTTACTTCATCTGAAGACCTGATAGCTGGATATGCTAAAGGTGGTCTTTCAGTTCTGGGTTCTATGGGGACAACACCGTTTGAAATTTCACTCGCTGTTGCTGAAAGACAGGACGTTACTGCTGACGACAACATGAGACAGTGGATGTACCAGAGCTGCCGTCAGTTCGGTTGGTTCCAGGTTGCTAACGGTACAGGAAAAGAGACATCAAGATCTGCTCAGATCGATCTTAAATACCACGAAGAAGTTTGTGACCGTCTTTACAAGATTCCAATGGGAAGAGATGGTGCACTTAACGATAAATGGTATTTCCCGCTGTTTGATGCCGCTGTATCGAACATCATCTGGACGAACGGTTCAAACGATCCTTGGTTAACTCTTTCTGTGACAGAAGGGACTGATCGTTCGAATCCAGCTTTTGATCTATATATGATGGAAGGTGCGGCTCACTGTAATGATCTTAGACTTTCAGCGATGCCTTCTGTGGCAGCTGCTCAGAAGCAGATGGAAGTTGTGATTGCGGGTTGGCTTAAGTAAAATTCATTTTTTATTAAGCGGTCTGGGGGAAAGACTCAGACCGCAAATAAAGTTCTCGTCGTTTCTTTCCTATCATTCATTTATTGTGGCTCGAACTTGACCTTGCCGAACCTTCGGTTCGACTGCGGTAATTTGTTTTTAGTTTTATATCTCCGCCGGTGAGCTTGCTCGCCAAGGACAGGTCCGCAATTCTAAATGGGGCAGGATGGAGAGATGTTTAAGGACCAATTTACCTTACAGATAAAAAAAGGGGAGCTCATGGCCCCCCAAATATCAAAACCTTTTATTAGATATTATCAATCTAAATCTCAACATCCAAAGCAACCGCATTCGTATTCTTAATCGTACAAACGGCTTCCACCCCAGGTCTTACTGCTTTCACGCAACTAAGATTCGCCACAGTTTTAGATGAAGCGCCTACACGCCCAGAAGTATCGGCCGGAAGAGCTGCGTGGATTAAAGTCGCAAGTTTTCCTGAGAACACGAGGTCAGCAGCTAGACCAGCTTTTCTAGTAAGCTTTCCTTTTTGAGAAGCTCTGAGTGTAATCTGACAGCCGGCAGTTTCTCTTGAGATCCCGCGACCTGGTTTTTCACATTCAAGTGATGAACCATCTTCGATTTCGATTAATTTTTTATCACGAGCATCAGCTTTAACATTAAGGGCCTTATAAACAGCAGCAGCATCTTTCACTGATTTTGCTGTCGGAATACTTTCACCGGTAGCACCATCAGTTCCGAATCCACCAGTGATCACAACTTCAGCGTGTGCTGAAAGGGCCACAAATCCAAGAATGAGAGCAAACTTTTTCATAGGGTCTCCTTGAGGGTTATAAAAATTGAGCGCAATATAGTTCAGGAATAGGGCATGCTGAAGGAGTGTGTAAGGATTACCTGTCAAAAGTATGAACACTGGCCGTAATTAGTTCCCCGGAAATCTTCATCAAATCTTAAAGGTATATAATTGGCCTCATGAAAATGTTCCTATTCTCCATGTTAGCCATCTCTATTGGTGCCCAGGCACAGTCAGTATTTCTTCCGGAAAACGGTAAGTATATTTACCGCCTTCCTGAGATTACAGACTCCATGAGTAATCAGCCTTATCTGAATAAACGATTAACCTGGAATGAGCTTTATAAGCTCGATAAGAGAAGAAACGAATATATCGTCAAGAACTGGTTTCAGCGTGACTGGTATGTCATGCAGGATATGTTTGCCCTGGATTTTAATGGATATTTAAATTCTCAAAAAGCCTCGACATTCAATGAGGCCAAAAGAAAACAATACTCTCGATTTGCTTTTGATAAAAAGGGTTTCTACCACCACAAGACTGTGCCTGCGATGAAAGAGTGGGGCGGGCTTACTCACCCACCTCTTAAACAAATCAATGTCCCATTAGAGAAGATTGATAAGAACTTTGCTCCTATTGATTATTCTACGGTTAAGAGTCCATACTTCTCACCGATTCTTCAGCTTGATATTGATCGCATGACTAAATCTGAGCTTACCTTCGGTAACAAAGTTGTTCCTCTCGCAGATAAAGATGCTTTTGAGAAAAAAAAGCAACTTATCCGAAATGCCAAAGAATCTATTTTGATGTCTTCGCTTGTCTATGTTTGCGACAAGGGTACAAAACAAATTGTGAATCTTCTTATCAATAAGCACCGCCAGGGTGTGGATGTAAAAATCCTTACGGATGGGTTTATCGGAAAGATCCTTGGACATACAGAATGTCTGAAGACGATGAGGAATGCTGGAATCGAGGTCATTGAAACGAAAGATTTCTTCAAGCATAAGCTTAAGGCCATCTATCATACGAAAACTCTTGTGACTGATTTTACGGAAGCTGTTGCAGGTGGACACAACATGATTGATGCCGACAACCTTTCAAGAGGTACGGACTTCAATAACCGCGACGTAGATCTTTATGTGAAAGGTCCTATGGTCACTGATATTGCCAAACAGTTTGTTGAAAACTGGGAATACCAGCGAATCTACATCAAGGGGCTTAAGTCTTTAACGAGTCAGATCCGTGTGGTTAAAGCGAACCTTGCTTCAGAAAGAAAAAATGGTCTTCGTGGAGATGAATTTTATAACCAAATTTTATCAAACCCGGATACCCGCATGGCCGGCGTTTGCCGCTTCATCAAGCAAGCTCCTTATCAGGATCGCCATTCGATCGGAAAAGCTTACCTGAAGCTTCTGGACCGCGTTCAGAGACATCTTGTGATCGAAGACCCGGTCAAGTCTGATACCTATGTTGGAAAACCGAGTGATGCTCCGATTTCTGAGATGATGGATAACTTTGATATGTTTAATCTTTTACATAACAAAGTTCAGTCGCTTGCTAAGAAGGGTCTTCCGATTGATTACATTACGACAAACATCAATATGGCGGGTAATGAAAACGTTGCCATCATGAATGAGCGAATCAAAGATCAGTTAAATGATGGGAAGAAGCTTTTAGCAAACTGGTCTCTGGTGAAACTGATCGCTTCAAACAGCTATTACGGAAAACCTCACTATAAAAATCTCATGACGGACTGGATGCCGTTTAAGAATGTCCATGTATGGACACACATGAGTTTCATGCATTCAAAGATTTTCTACTTTGATCGAATTGTTGCTTCTGTAGGAAGTTACAATTTCCAGCACAATGCCACTGATCAGGCCTATGAATCGACTGCGATTTGTATGGATGAAAGCTTAAACCGTGATCTGGATAAGATCCTGGTTCAGGATATGGCGAACTCAATCCCGCTTATTTTTTCCGGGGTTCGATAGTTGAAGGGCCAGGGCATCCACCGCTCTGGTCAAAACCCAGGATGACATTATCTTTTACGCTGAAGGCATTATCGCAATTGTATTGAGGCATGCCCATGCATCCACCTAAACTTTGGCAGTAAGCATCTGTCTGAAACTTAGACTGATCCCTCAGGACCCAGGTCTCGATTCCGTCTTCATGGGGGATTTTTGTGATGGGAAGGTGCTGAAAATAAGGGTGTTCTTTGAGTTCAGAGACGTTTCGGCCTTTCCAGTCTTCCTGTGCGAGCAAACGTTTTTCAACTGCCTTTCGGGATGAGCAGGAAGCAGTTATCAGAATGAGAATCAGAAGAGGTAGCTTGTTCATCTTTTACTCGCAGAGTGAATTATTTACACCATCTCTGGTTTGGCATCATCTTACTCTATAAACTTCATTGTATGAATCTCTTCAGCTTAATTTTAGGACTCAGTCTCATCTGGACGTTTACAGCATCCGCTGCACGCGAGTGTAAAACTGAGCGTTCCAGAACTTTTGCTGAACAACTCGCTACATTAGAACCGAAGGCCGATCTTGACCTGATCGATCTGGATCTGTTTCCTGGTGGAAGTGTTGTATCGGGTTATGAGTATGAAGTTCAGCCGGCCTACACTAAGGGACTTTATTCAAGAACAGATTCATGGCTTGTTGAAACTGGTTTAAAGCCCGGGCATGAGTTCAATATCTCTGAGGGCTTTGACGGAAAAATCTCTGCAGGTTTACAGCAGCAGACTGTAGCGACCTTTACACGATTCTTCAATGATCCATGCCAAGCGATGAAGGCCAATCCTTATTCACCAAGAAGAATTCCTCTCAAAGCAAAAGTGGCCCTCGGACCAAAATTCAACGTTGGTGATTATTTCCTTTTCAGAGGATCGGCGGGATTCGTGGCAAGTGCAGAAATCCTTAGCCTGATTGGAAGTTCAGTCTGGGGAGTGGGTCTTTCCGGCAGTTATCTCATGGAGGGATTCTACCAGATTCATATTGTAAGACTTGATGATAAGCATGTTCGATTTAAAGTTGTCGCTCACAGAGGTAAAACTATTTCAGCCTCTCTGGGCGTAGGATATGAAAAAGAGTTTGATGTGTTTCAGATTAATGGTCTGAATAATCAGCTTGAGAAATTCGTGAATACGAAGCCTATTAAAATTCAGACAAATTTTTCCAGAAGCAAGGTCTTCATGGTGGACTACGTTCTGGACTTAACGGATGAAAGAGTAGCTGAAGCTTTTGAAAAAGTTCTTCCAAAACTTAAACTATTCAAGAATCTCCAGATGACTCAAGCGTTCAGGAAGATGGACCTTGATTCAAATATTCTTCTGGATCTTTCACCCCTTGAAGATCTTTACAGAAGTGATTATCAGGAGCAGTCAGTAAAACGCATCAAACGAAACCTTCGTACATCTTCTGAGCAGAATGCCTACGGATTTGGTCTTCACGTTGGGAATAGAATCCTTGGCTTTAAACTTGATAAAGGAATTTCAACGGCACTCATGAGTATCAAAGCTGATGATGACAGTGTACAGAGGTTCCTCTTGAAATCATGGGAAAGAAATTGGGACGGACGCTTCCTGTACTCATTTGTCCGTTCGACAAAAGAAGATTCTTTGAGCGCGTTATTCAGTGCCGATGAAAAGTTCGAAGAGCTCGTTCCGGTGAATATTGTAAAACGCATGCAGCATAAACGTAACAAATTCAGCTTTAGTGACTTCCAAAAGCTCAAACGTACGTTAAAGAAGGCCTTGCCTGCAGAAATTTATCAGACAATTCCTTTTCAGAACTGGCCCCAGACAGCTAAAAAGAAATTCGTGAACTACGGATTACGTTTTGAACTCCTCATGGCACCTGAAAGTATTCTTGAAGCTCCTGCTTTGAGACCGGAAGAGATTAAGATTCTTTTCAAGGATCATTTGCTAAGTAAGGGCCTTAAGATGGAAGACTATTTTAGCGTCGCAGGAAACTCTGATTATGACACGAGTGTTGAGGATCAATTCGATTCGTCTCTGACAAATATGGCAAGACTACTCTCAAGAGCACTCGATCAGAAGATTCCTGCTAAAGATAGAGTGAATCTCATTACAAAACTACGCGCAAATACATTATTTAAAGAATCAGGGATCAGTTTTCTTATGAGCCTTCGTCCGGATAAGATGAAAAAGAATTTCCATCTTGATCTGGATATTTCGTCAAACGAGGCGATCATTGATTATTCATACGGTGACAGTGAAATTTCCCTTCTCTACAAGAAGATTCTGACGATTAAGGCAGCTCTTGATGATGATGCTCTTGATCTACTTCGCGAGGCCGAGTCTATTTCACTTCCCAAGGCGGGTTAAGGGCGACATGCTGAAGAAGCATGATCGTTTTTCCATCCTGAATCTCGCCAGTTTCAATCATCTTCAATGCTTCCTTGAAGGTAACTTCCAAAACATCGATATTCTCCTGCTCACTTGAAAGACCGCCACCACCAGAAACTTTCATCTCTTCGGAATAGGGAGCGATGAAGAAAAAGATTTTTTCTGTAACTGAGCCAGGGGACATGTAGACTTCAAAAACTTTTTTCGCATCAGTGATTTGATATCCAGTCTCTTCCAGCGCTTCGCGGATCACACAATCTTTCGGATCTTCACTGTCGAGTTTCCCAGCGCACGTTTCAATCATCAGTCCATTCTCATTGCCATTAAGGTAAGTCGGCATTCTAAACTGACGTGTGAGGAGCACGGTTTGTTTTTTCGGGTGATAGAGAAGAATCGTAGCTCCATCGCCACGATCGTAAGCTTCACGTACCTGTGTTTCCCATGTGCCATCAGATTTTTGGAACTCATATGTTAATTTTTTTAAGACAGACCAGTTATCGGAGAGGATTTTTGTTTGCACATTTCTGATGTTAGTTTTCATTTAATCAAAGTAAATAATTTCCGTCGGCCAGTCAATCTTCACATAGAAAGACTGTCTAAAGAAAACTCATGCTCCAATCCATCTCTCCTGTCATAAAATAGCCATATGAGGCTAAACTGGACCCAACGAAATTCCTTTTTTCCTTTCCTCTTCTGCTTCATCCTCTTGTTGCACATGAGTGCCATGCTTATCAGGATGGGTATTTTTGAACACACAAAAATCCGACTTCCACCTCCGGCAAAAGAAAAGATCATCACAGTCCAGGTAGATCCAGAATCATTTAAATTAAATAAACAGATTGTTCAGAGTGAAGATGGCGGAAGAAACGAACCGACTGAAGGCGCATTCCTAAGCGATAAAACCCGTGCGTTTGACAGGCAGACCAGATCTAGAAACACAGATGTATTTAAGGCCGGTCGTGCAGCTGAAAGTGCCGGACGAAGACGGACCTCTCCCAAAGATCTGAAGTTTTCTGATCTCGGAATTAACAAGGCTTCTGACGATCCTTTCAAGCAAGCAGCGAAAGATTATACTGATGCTAAAAATGGAAACGGTAAACGAAACATTGCGGGCCAGGTTAGTTCTACTAACGATTACATTGAAGAAATTCCTCTCGGGGATGTGACTAATCTCAATACCATTGAATACAAATACTATGGATTTTATCACCGCATTCGTCAGAAGCTCGAGCAGTTTTGGGGGAGAAGTATCCAGGAGAAGGCCGAGCAACTCGCTAAACGAGGTCGAGTTCCTGCATCAGATGATGAGCTTATTACAGCTCTCCAGATCACACTGGATAATGAAGGC
Organism: Halobacteriovoraceae bacterium; assembly: GCA_040376635.1. Taxonomy (GTDB): domain Bacteria; phylum Bdellovibrionota; class Bacteriovoracia; order Bacteriovoracales; family Bacteriovoracaceae; genus Peredibacter. The sequence continues at coordinate 31,020 of JBEIQF010000004.1, read as the reverse complement.
GAAGTTATTGCGATAAAAGTTAAAGGATCGAGTGGGATTAAAGAACTGGATGATGCTGCGATTGAATCTTTCAATGATGCAGGTCCCTTTCCCAATCCGCCGAAAGATTTAATCGTAGACGGGAAAGTGACCATTGAATGGGGATTTGTTGTTAAGAGTTAGTTCTGCTTAGTGTAATCAAATAAACCGAGCATTGTGTTTCTCATCGAACTGTTTCTCATGCCGCGAGCTACGCGAAGCTTTTTATCAATCACAGAAACTGCGCCAAGATCAGTCCCACCTTGAGTATGGAAATCCGCTTGAAACGTCTCCTGAGTGATAAAGAAGCCGTTTAACTTGCTTCCTACAACAATCGTTCCAGCTTCTGAATCAGACCCATTCTGATCTTTACAGTCAGAATCCAGAAACCACTCACGAGTGAATTCATACTGGCCTGTTTTAGAGATTGAATAAGTCTCTTTTGCGAATCCCTGATTTCTGTCAGAGATCTGAGTCTGGATACAAGCTGATGACCAGATACCGGCCAATAGTGCGATCGTAAGCATATACACCTCTTCTTTTGCGGCGTTATAGCTCTCCGTGTTCAGAAATGGAAACTTAATCTTCTATGAAGAGAACTTATAAATGGTTTTTGAGGTGAAGATTTCCCCTGGTTTCAGGACTGTAGAGGGGAATTTCGGATGGTTAGGGGAGTCCGGGAAATGTTGGGTCTCTAGGCATAGTCCGTAGTGTTTCCCGTAGCGGATTTTGTCCTTACCGACGATCGTGCCATCTAGGAAGTTTCCCGAATAAAACTGAATCCCTGGTTCTGTCGTCAAAACTTCCATCATTCGTCCTGAAGGAATATGAACAAGACGTGCTTTTGGGTCATAGAGTGGAGCTTCATTCAAGACATAGTTGTGATCATATCCACCGGGAACATGCTCAATGTCCTTACCAACTTTTTTATGTTCGCGAAAATCTTTCGGACCTTTTACTTCCTGAAGGTTTCCCGTTGGAGTGAGATCACTATCTACGAGTGTATAGTAATCAGCATTAATCCAGAGTTCATGTTGAAGAATATCAGACTCATGTCGGCCACCGAGATTGAAATAACTGTGATTGGTTAAGTTCACGACTGTTTCACGATCTGTTGTGGCCTTGTAATCAATCACAAGCTCTCTTCCACCTGTGAGAGTATACGTCACTTCCACTTTCAGGTTTCCAGGATAGCCTTCATGACCATCGGGGCTTTCATGTGTCAGAGTGTAAGAATGTTGGTCGGCATTCATCTTCACATTCCAGAAGACTTTATCAAAACCCACCAGGCCTCCGTGAAGGGAGTTTGGCCCATTGTTGACGGCAAGGTGATAGCGCTCACCATGGAGAGTGAATTCTCCTTTAGCGATTCGGTTTGCATATCTTCCAACAAGCGCACCAAAGTATGGATGATTTGATTGATAATCTTCAGGGTTATCAAATCCCAGAACGACATCTTCCATAATCCCATGTTTATCAGGAACCATTAATGACTGAATGATTCCACCATAGTTTAGGAACGTCATTTTGATCTGGTGAGGTATTTCTAAAGTGTAAGATTGAATTTTCACGCGAGAACCGTGCCTTTTTCTCCCGTTTCTTTTTCATATTGGGGTATGACCGCTTCTGCTACTTTATTTTTCTTTCCTTTCTTAGTGAGAACTACAATTGATCCTCCGAAGCCACCACCTGTAAGACGAGCGCCGTAAACATCTGGATGTTTGGCACAAAGATCTACCAGGAGATCAATTTCGGGAAGAGATACTTCATAATCATCTCTCATGGATGTATGGGAATGAAGGAATAGTTCGCCCAAACGTTTCATATCTTCATTCTGGATAGCGATGACGGCCTCTTTTACTCGTTCATTTTCGGTGACCACGTGACGGGCGCGTTTCATGAGAACCGGAGGAAGTTCCTTATAGGAAAGTTCTTCCGGCGTGATATCTCTCAATTGTTTGATACCAAGAATCTTGCAGGCCTCTTCGCATTCTGCCCGACGTTTATTGTATCCACCGTCTGCCGCTGAGATTCTGTGAGAGATTCCTGAATTGATGACCAGAATATCGACAAGCTCAAGGGGGAGGGCGATTCTTTCAAAACTCAACAGATGAGTATCCAGAAAGATTGCTTCTCCACTGTGAGCGAGACTCGTTGCCATCTGATCCATGATTCCAACTCGAGCACCGACAAATTCATTTTCAATTCTTTGTCCCATGAGAGCGAGTTCAATATCAGTCATGTTAAATTGAAAGAGTTCTCTTAATGCTTTAAGAAAACTCATTTCAAGTGCGGCACTCGACGAAAGCCCACTTCCTTCCGGAATATTGGATTTGATATGGGCGGTGAAACCCTCAATGTCTTTTCCCGAATCCTTTAATAACTTAGTAGCACCCTGGAGATAATCCACCCATGTATCTGTATGAGTTTCTTCTCCAAGTCGGTAAGCAAATTCTCTTTTACCGCCTTCCTTAGGATCTTTGGTGCTGATAATACGGACTCGATTCTGAGGTGCTTTTTCAAGAGTAACCTCCGTGTATTGAGGAATTGAAGTGGGAAGAACCCATCCTCCGTTGTAATCAGTGTGCTCGCCGATCAGGTTGACCCGGCCATGTGCCCGGCATGTGACTGTCTCATTCATTTTGAACCTCGACTTTTACATCTTTGAGTTCCTGTGCTTTTTCTTCCGGTAAAGAATCATTGATGAAAATTCCTGCACCAAGTTCTGTTCCGGCAAGATATTTCAGGCGATCTTTTGTTCGATAGGGCGGAGTAATCTGAAAAAAGAAATGTGCATAAGGGTACTCACCATTCACGGGTGCCTGGTTAATGATCATGAGATAAGGAAAAGTCTTATCCCACATGTGATCAAATTTCATGAGAAGGCTTTTTAATACCATCGAGAGATCCAGCATCTCTTCGGATGTCAGATCATAAAGATATTTGACCTGTCTCTTTGGAACGATCCAGGTTTCATAAGTATATCTCGCGAAAGCAGGAACAAAACAAATGATGTGATCTGTTTCCAGGATAATTCTTCTTCCATCTTCTTTTTCATCACGGATAATTTGTTCCATGAGGCCGGTTCCATTTTCCTGCCAATGCTTTTTCATCGATTCAAGAAATCTCTCCTGAACTGGTGGAATGAAAGTATAGGAGTAGATCTGACCGTGAGGGTGGTGCAGAGTCACACCCATTTCCACACCACGATTTTCAAAGGGCATGATGTATTTAATTTCCGGATTTTTAGCGATCTCTTTTGTTCTCTCTCCGAGTACTTCAAGAATAAGCTGAATTCTTTTTCTCGGTAGAAATCCAAGTGACGTGTCGGGGTCTTTCGTAAAGACAACGACCTCACAAATTCCTTTAGATGCTTGAGTTGGAACCTTCATTTCCGGTTCTTCGGTTGTGGTCATGTTGAGGGAGGGAAATAAATTTTCAAATACCGCCACTTCGTAATTTCCTTCAGGCATTTCTGTCGGAAAATCCTTGTTCTTTGAAACAGCAAGCGGCGAGTAATCCTTCGGCGGAAGAAAAGTGCGATTCTGCCTGTGGGCCGCATAGACTACCCATTCCCGTCGTAACGGATGCCATCGCTGATGGGGGGTTGGTTTTTTGCCGTCGTTCACAGGATTTGTCGCGACGATATCTTCCTGAATAGGCTCGGTTGAGTAGAGGTAAAGTGAACGGCCGTCAGGCTTAGTGAGGGTTCTTTTATACATCTCACCCAGTATGGGCAAGCGCAGTCAGACGAAGCAAGTTAAGGCAGGCCAACGCAGACATAAAGATTCAGGAACTTACAGGGTGCGCGGGAGGGGTCCGTCAAAGCCTTAGACAGGGTCCCAAATCCTTATAATATTTATAATTATGGACCGGATTTCTTTTATTTAGGTATCATTAGATTATGAAACAAATCATCATCATTTTTCTTATGTTCGGAATGTTCTTTAACCTCGGTGCCGGGTACCGTGGAAATGATCTGTTTCAGGTGATCACAAGTCATCCGCACGATTTAGAAGATCTCACTCCTCACATTGATACTGTTTATCAGAATGGCCGACTTTGGGTTGTTCAACTTAAAAACGATGCCCCACAAGATGTGTTACAGCATCTTCGTCCGCTTTCAGGACATGAAAAGTCTTACCTTCACAATGGCCAGTGGGTGACGAATGTAAAACTGAAAAACAAAAAAGATAACACTAAGCTGATCGTTAATCAGGTGAACAAAGATAATATCCAGAAAGATGTTGAAGATCTCGCGAATAACTATGAGACAAGATACGCTGGCACTGAAGAGAATCAGCGTGCACTCGCTGCCACTAAAGAACGTTTTAGTTCGATGGGATATGCAGTTTCAGAAATTTGTTATGCTCCTGATGCTTGCAGTATCCTTGCTGAGAAGAAAGGAAAAATTGAAGCTTCAAAAGTTATCCTTGTTATGGGTCACATCGATTCAGTTGGAGAGTCATTCGCTGGTGCTGATGATAATGCTTCTGGTGTTGCCGTGATTTTAGAGATGGCGAGAGTCCTGAAAGATACGGCGAATAGAAAAACAATTCGTTTCTTTGTCACTAACGGTGAAGAGCTTGGACTATATGGAGCTTCTCACTACGCTAAACAACTGACAGCTTCAAATGAGATCAAGAACATCGTTCTTGGAATCAACATGGATATGGTTGGATATAATAAATCAAACGGAATTGTTGAACTTGAAACAGAGCCTGAGCATGAGGGACTAGCAAAATGGTTTGCGGATCTTGCTTCTAAATATACTAAGCTTAAAACAAAAATCACTCTTGGAGCATGGGGAAGCGATCACGTTCCTTTCCTTAAAAAAGGTGTGCCGACACTTCTTACAATTGAGAACTGGGATACAAAAACTCCTTGTTACCATCAGGAATGCGATAAAGCAGACACGCTTAATTACGAATATGCGGCCGAGATTGCGAAGCTTAATGTGAGTGCTGTTTTGACGAAAGATCAGAACTAATCATGAGGTTTTAGAATGACCTTCATGCACTTATCTTCCTTGTTGTTAAATAACTGATACGCCTCTGCGATTCTCTCGAGTGGAAACTTGTGAGAGATAATATCGTCGAGAATGACTTTTTTATCCTGAACAAGTTTCATGAGATGATCAAAATGTGCCTGGACGGGTGCCTGACCACTGATTATTCTTAATCCTTTATCGAAAATTTGTCCAAGAGGGAAGTTGTCGTAGGTTGTTCCATAGAGTCCGACGACAGAGATCACGCCACCACGTCTCACCGCCCTAACACACATTTTGAATGCATTGAGAGTACCTGCTTCCAGATGAACGAGTTGAGCTGCCTTGTCGAACATTGAGCGTTCTGCTTCCATTCCGACAGCATCAACAACAACATCCGCACCTCGACCATAAGTCATCTCGCGGATGATTTCTGCGGGATCGTTTTCCTTGAAATTGATGATTTCTGCCTTGGCCGTTCTTCTAGCTATCTCCAGTCGATAATTCAGGTGATCAATACCAATCACACGTGAAGCACCTTTTAGCCAAGCCGATTTCATGGCCATGACTCCGACCGGACCACATCCAAAGACTGCTACAACTTCACCACCTTTCATGTCTGCCCATTCGATGGCCGAGTATCCAGTTGGGAAAATATCAGTGAGGAAAAGAACTTCATCATCTTTGAGATTATCAGAAACTTTTCGTGGTCCGAAGTTCGCAAACGGGACACGCACATATTCAGCTTGTCCTCCGTCATAGCCGCCATAAAGATCTGTATAACCAAAAAGGGCGGCACCTTTATCTCTCAATAGCCCACCTTCAGGCCCGTAGTTTGGATTGGAATTTTCGCAATGTCCGGGCAGTTTATGTTCACAAAAAAAACATTGTCCGCATGCGATGGGAAAGGGGACAACGACGCGATCTCCGCGTTTCAGATGGCGAATTTCTGATCCTGTTTCTTCGACAACGCCCATAAACTCATGCCCCATCACCATGGGTCTTACCTGAGGAATAAGGCCATTATAAATATGCAAGTCTGATCCGCAGATAGCAGTGGAAGTGACTTTTAAAATAACATCATTATTCTTCTCAATTCTCGGATCAGGGACTGTATCTAGCGTGACTTTTTTGGGACGGTGAAAAACCAGAGCTTTCATAACTATAGCTAAAACCCACCAGAGATTTCTGTCACATGAAGAGTGGCCTAATATCTTTTGATCAGAGTACTTCACTCACAAGTTGATCTTGATATGATGTACAGATGGATTGCGCGCTGTTATGATGCTTGTTTCGGAGTAATAAATGATGAAACCAGTATACGTAATTGATGATGATCTTGATGTGCGGGATATTATTGTTTACGCACTTGAAAGTTCAGGTTTTGATGTGACGTCATTTTCTAATGGAGAAGAGGCCTACAATGCTCTCATTGATTGTAACAAAGAGAAGCTTCCTGGTCTGATTTTGGTCGATTATCTCATGCCCGTTATGGATGGTGTTACTTTCATCAACACTGTCCAAAAAACACAGAAAAAAGAAATTCTTGATATCGCTCTCGCTTTCAGTAGTGCCATGGGTCCGATGGATCCGGTCTTAAAAGAGATCAAGGGCGTGATCCATCTGCCAAAACCTATGGAGCTTGAAGATCTTCTCAAGCTAGCGAAGAAGCACTGTTCTTAGCACCTATCATTTTCTTAAATGCTGTCACAACCAGGTACAGTGATAAAATAATCAATGATATTGAAACGAGTGAATTGATAAGTGAAATATCAAATCCGTTTGTCTTTTCAATATTTCCTCTCGTTAGCTGAACCAATGCTACAAGTGTCGTCACCAACACGAAAATCATCGGAATGAAAGTGAAGGCCAGACGTTTTCCATTCTGATGTAACCATGCTGAGATCACGAGTAATGTAAGAGCGGCCAGGAGTTGGTTGGCAGCTCCGAAAAGCGTCCAGAACTGCTGCCACATGCCTGAGTCAGTATTCATGAGAATGAGCGCGGCCGGCATGATTGTTAAAAGTGTCCCAAGAGCAGCACCAGTCCAGCCTGAAAGACCTGTCAGTTCTTCAATCAAATATCTTCCAAGTCTTGTTGAAACATCCAGTGTATCAAAAACAAAAGTTGAAAACGCCATCGCTCCGAATGTCATGGCAAATGGAAGATGATCCTTTCCAATAATGAGAGTGAGAAATTCACCGATCCCTCGTCCATAGATGCTACCTGGCTTGAGGCCCGCAACATCGGCCGGTGCCATCATCATGATGATGGACAATGAAATAAGAGCAACAAAACCTTCTGCCAGCATCGCCCCGTAACCAACCGGGTGGAGATGACTTTCTTTATCAATTTGTTTTGATGTTGTTCCAGAGCAAACGAGCCCATGAAATCCTGAGCAGGCGCCACAAGCAATCGTGACAAATAGGAATGGAAAGAGAGATCCAGTCATCTTATCAAAATGAAAACCCGTAAAGGCCGGTTGTTGAATCGGTTTACCGCTGAAAAATAATCCTACGATACCAAGAAGTAGAACTGAATAGAGAACATATCCACCAAGGTATCCTCTAGGTTGAAGCAGAAGCCATACGGGAATGAGAGAAGCTATTCCACAATAAACGCAGATAATGAGCGCCCAGTGCATCTGTGAGAATTGAAACCAGTGTGAGAAATATGTTCCGGCCCAGCAAATACCAAAAGTCGCCGGTACAAAAATAATTGTATTGAGCCACAGTGGAGTTTTGAAATAACGCTCCACAAGTCCCAGGATAATTGAGAGACAAAGGTAACTCATGGAGGCCCATGCAACGGCACCACCGGGATGGAAATCTAGTGAGAGACCTTTTAATTCTTCTGGTGAAGAAACGAAACTTGCGGCCGTAATGTCTGCGAATGCCACGATGATATAAATAAGGGCAATCCAGATGAAAAGCATCATGGCCTTGCCGGCCTTTGTGCCAAGTTGTTCGCGTGTGATATCTGCTATTGAGTGAGCGTGATGCTTGACTGAACATGTAAGAGAGCTGAAGTCGTGAACAGCACCTACGAAAACAACTCCGAGAGAAATCCATAAAAGGGAAGGGAGCCACCCGAACTGCTGACAGGCCACAATGGGTCCAGCAATCGGGCCCGCAGCTGCGATCGCAGAGAAATGCTGGGCAAAAAGATAAAAAGGATTTGTGGGGACGTAATCCTTCCCGTCTTCATATTGGTTTGCTGGTGTGACGATTTTGTCATCCAGGTTGAACTGGGAGGCCACCCATTTACCGTATTTAAAATATCCAGCTGTGATGAAGATAAGAAATAGTAATGCGATCAGAGGCAGACCCATGAGAACTCCAGTTAAACGAAGGTTTTTCCTTCACCACGATATGTCTTTAACGTTTCAGAGATTTTTCCTTTATTCACAACTGAGATCTCGGGAAATCTTTCACAGATCTCTCCGGCCTTTGCGTGTCTCATGATCACGGAGTCACCGACTTTGAGTTTTGAAGAACCGGTATATTGAAAAGGCGTCTGAACCTCGCCTGCACCTTCGTGCTTCAAAAGAGTCATGCCTTTGGGAAGATAAGGAGTCGGTTGTTTAATTTTTTCGAGAGAACCTGAAGCAATATAACCACCACCAAGGCATGTAAAAATATTCTCAGATGGATGACGCACAATCGGGAGAGTAAATAGCAGTGAAGGTGTGAGAGTGAAATCATGATAATGATCAAACAGCACCGGAGCGTAAAATCCTGATCCTACAGTTATCTCAGTCACACAGTTTTCTGTTCTGGTTTCAGAAAGACTTCCGGTTCCACCACCGTTCACAAATTTCAGCACATGTCCGTCAGCGTGAATCAATTCGACAAGTTTTTGTCTTCTATCCTGAAGCTGGCGAAGAGATAATTTTTTAAGACTTCTGATGAGGAACGATTCCTTATCCATCACTCCGGCAATCTGAGCTTCGTACCCCATGAGGCCAGTCAGGGTTAAGTTATTGCATGATTTAAGTTTCTTCAGAAACGAGCGCATGTGATCTTCGGAATTAATCTTTGAACGATAAACACCAAACCGTAGTCCCGGAAGATCCATCGACATATCAACATCAACACAGATCTCAAATTTTGTACCAGCGCTTTCAGCAATCGAATTGAGAAATTCCAGATGTTCAGGCAAATCTACCATGAGAGTAATACCAGAAGGATTTTTCGCGAGTTCTGTAAGTGAAGTTTTATCCATTGTGGGATATCCCATAAGAATATCCTTGAAACCTTCTTCACGAAGCCACAAGGCCTCTCTCAGGTCATATGTCATGAGTCCCTGGAAGACAGGATTCAGGGCCAGAATTTTTTGGAAGACTGCTTTTGAACGGAGGGATTTAGTCGCAATCCTGATTTTTTTAGAACCAGCATTCTCAATTACCCATTGGCAATTTCCTTTGAATGCTTTTTCATCAAGGAATAAAACTGGTCTGTCGGGGAAACCCAGAGCTTTTATGTACTCACTGTATTGATCATTCATAATTTGATAATTGCCTCAACACCATAATGATCTGATAGCGAACAATTTTTTTTATTCATCATGGCCTTGAATGGACGAACCTTTTTTTCAAGAACTTGTGTTTCGGTATCATTAGTCTTCAGCCAGACATGATCTAGCCATTGAGGTTGTGCATCCGGGGAACCGGGTGTCTTGTAACATTCAACTTTAAAGCTGTTCGTATAATCGAGTGGACCCTCAAGCGGACTTGAAGTCATACCCAGAGCTTTTAAAGCACTTGGATATTCCAGATCAATTTTTCCGTCGATGTTCAGATCTCCTGCGAGAATTTGCGGAATCCCCGGACGAGAATAGGTTTTCAAGAGATCATTAATCTCATCAATCTGAAGCTTTCTCACTTCAACAGCTTTTTTATCATCCCATGCCTGCATGTGAGATGTTGCTACTTGTACTTTCTTTCCTGACGGAAGACTAATCTCAATTAGGAGAACACCTTTAGCTGAGAAACAATCTGAATGAGTACAATGATTAAAGTAATGATGATCAATAATTTCGAAAGGGTGCTTGGAGAGAATGAAAAGTCCTGAATTGATGAAATGAAGAAGTCTTCTGCTCTTAGGAAGATGAGCTGTATGCGGATATTTGGCCTTCACTTCTTTTGCAATAGTATTTCTAAAGCGTGCGATAAAAGCTTCCTGTAATAGGACGATGTCGTAATCAGTGTTTTTTAATTCGGCAGCAATCAGATGCGTTCTTTCAACTTGTTTTGAAAAGTTAATCGGCTTGGGAAGCATGAATACATTCCACGTGAGTGTCTTCAGTTCTTCTGAGAAGCTATTCATAGAAAACAAAACTAAAAATAATGAGACGATAATTTTCAAACGCTTCTCCGTGCTAGTTCATCAGATGGAAAATGAAATGGAGTAACTGGTAATCCAGTGACTGATTCACCTTTCATTTTCTTAACAAGGTAATCGAATCCTTTGATGATTCCACCAAGGGTATTTCTGCCGTAGACAGTATGTCCGCCTTCATAACATTGCTTATCATATTCTTCAGGGGTAACAACATACCCCATGAAAGCATTGGCATAGCTTGTAAGAATAACTTCTTTGATGCCGAGGGATTGAAGTCCTTTAAGTAGGTGGGCCTTCAGTCTTTCACCGGCGACTGTGGTGATTTCTCCGGGTGTAAATGCAATCACTAATTCCCCCATTCTTAATATCTGAAAGGGCAGAATCGTCGGAACCCAGGGAAGAGTTTCCATGGCATTCTTCTTAGTTGTTTTCCTGAAGGCCTCAACAGATGGCTCAGGTAGCGGTGGGAGCTTTTTCCAGGCAGACATAGGTATACCAAGGAACGATCCATCTCTGTGATCAAGAAGTACATCCTTGTTTCCGTGAATCGCGTAGAACTTTTTATGGAGTTCAGGATTCCTGGATAGTTTATGCATTTTCACCATGCGGGAAACTCTTTTAAGGACTGAACCCAGAACCGGATCCACACCCGGGCCTTCGAGAGTTCCCATGAAAAAGGCCACGCCATGAGCGGGAGTTCCAACTTCAAGACTCATATCCATGAAACATTGATAGCTCGCGAATTCTTCCGTCGTCGTTTTTGTTCCAGCTATTTTTTCAGATTCCCTGAATTGTAGTTCTCCGTTGAAGGCAGCATTTTCATACTGATCTTCAAATTTTCCACGCATGAGTTTAGTTTTTTTGTCCCAGATAAAATTAGGCGACACATCTCCTGCAGAGGCCTGAAGAAAAAATGCTGTCACACCAGGATGATGTTTTTCAAACAAGGAAGCAGCAACACCTTTGTTATCATGGTGAATGCGCTGGTTATAACTCGAGACACTCGTGCAATGAACTCCAAACCAGTTTAAGAACACGAGAAGTTTTCCTTCGTCAGTCTTAAAGAACATGCCTTCCATTGTGCGATCAACAGCGAGATGTTTTTCTTCTTCTGAGAAATACTTTGCTTCTGGATTTAGTGCTTGTGCAGTCATGGATCTGTTGAAGGCAATTTCTTTATCTGGGTCGATATTAGTCTTTCCCCAGCTCATCGTGACAGGTGTGAATTTTGAAGAAGCTTCTTCAATACCATTCATAATGGCCGAAACAATTTTCTCAAAAACTTTTGACTGGAAGTCCGGAACTGTCAGGTTGTAGAAGGGGTAGTGGCTATATCCACCTGGTGCTGAATGCGTATGCTGGGCAGTGATCGCGAGTGTTGAATCATCAATTCTCCAATCAGGAAATTTGACATTGATTCTTTTCAGAACTTCTTCCTTAATGGCAAGGGTGACAAAGGCCTGCTCAAGATGCGCGAGGATAAAACGCTTGTCATCTTTTTTCATCACCAGCACGCGTGCTGTGAGAGATGTACCGATTTCTTTGACGATGTTATGGAACTGTCCATAGCCCATCATTCCTAGTCCGGGAATGAAGGCAGTCATGTCCTGTGAGCTCTTACCAATCTCTAATTTCATACTATAAAAGTATGCTAAATTAATCGGCCTGATTCAATTTTATTTTTGATAATTTACGGTGTCGTTAAGGCACTTTTGATCGAACATAATGAGCTTTTTCTCAGTCATGATTTTTTCAATATATTTCTTCAGACTGGCAGCACCTTCATTGGAGTAATACATAACGCAATTCTCATCTGAACAGTGTGCTCCATGTTCTGAATCCTGGTGAGAGGACTGCATAGGAACCCCATTATTCACGAGACCCAGGGCATGACCCATTTCGTGAATGAGTGTGGCCTGTTCTACATACTTCGGAACCATCGGAAGAGCACTTCCTGACGCTGAGGATTTGATCACATCTTTGAAAATAACCATGATTTTTGTATTACTGATATGAAACCCAATGATGGAAGAACTGGTGGCGGCGTAACCATTCACAAAAAAGATCTGAAAATCTGTCACCCCGGATTGATTGGTTACAGGATAGTCTTTGGCCAATTTTTCAACTTCTTCAACACTCCATGTTGATTTGTTGTAAGTCTGAAGTTTAATCATGTCTGTTAGGGACTTCGGCACTTTGATTATGGTTGATCGGCCTTCAAAGAGGGCCTCAATATTGAGTTCAAACATATCCCAAAGAGATGAATTCAACAGAGGAAGGCTATCAGTATAAGGTTCAGCACCCTGTTCGTAATAAACTTTGATATTGAGCTGAGCAGACTTATAGATGGGGGAGACATTCTGAGATTCGTTCGAAGACTTCTTTGCTCCCTCTTTTCCGCAGGCAGTAATCAATAATATGGCTAAGAGGATGAGAATCTTCATAGTTTCCTTATCGAAATTTTGGGGTTTTGAATTACTGACAAAATCACTCAGTGAAAAAGTTTCCCCTCGTTCGGAATTATGGATTCCTTTGATAAACTGAAATGGTGAAAGCAGATCTTACGACTCCAGGTTCATTTGCGCAGACTAAGGCCCTCCAAAAGGCGGATGCTAAGTCTATTCTTCCAAAGCCGCTCATTGGAAAAATTCCTGGCGCTCCTTCTCCTGATTACAAAGTAGAACTTTCTTCAAAAGCACCCGTTGCAACTTCACCGTCTGCTCCGGGAGTTTCGCTTCCTTCACTTCCTTCGGTTCCAACACCATCTTTGCCGTCTCTGCCTGATCTTCCGAAACCGGATATCGCAAAAGATATAGCGAAAGATAAAATCAAAGATGAGGTAGAACAAAAAGCAGAAGAAGTTAAGAAGCCCGAGATCAAAGAAGGCACTCTTAAAAAGCCTGCTATTTTTTTCATCAAGGGACTTGATGTCTTCAGCTCACCATCAAAATCTGAAGGTGGATATGCCGGAGTAGGAAGAATTGCTGAAACAATCGAAGGTTCGCGCCTTTATGGTTGGGATCAGAAAGATGAGATCATTAAAGAAATCAAAAAAGTTCATAAAGACTATCCTGTTATCCTTGTCGGACACAGTCTCGGTGGTGATACGGCGATTGAAGTTGCTGATGAGCTTGATAGCCTGAAAGAAAATTTCCGCTCAGTTGATCTTCTCGTCACGATTGATGCCATCGGCTTCTCACATGACATCGTTCCACAAAACGTTAAGAAACATCTTAACGTCTTTGGCGAGAGCAGTTTCTTCTTAAAAGACGGTCCCCATGTGGCCCGTAGAGAAGAAAAAACAAACGTTCGTAACATCCTGTCTCCACTAGATCATACCGATATAGATGACGATAAAGAGATTCAATACGAGATCGTTAATCTCATTCAAGAAACCCTCAAGAAGGCCTGACAAAACTTAAGGTTTGTCCAATCTGATTCTCCCTTATAATAGAAATATTATTTGGAGGACTCACATGAAAATTATATTAATCGCCCTTTGTCTTGTTTCATTATCTTGCCAGAAGCAAGAGTCAAAAGTTGAAAAACAATTCTCGGAAAAAATGCAGGTAAAAATTGAAGATGCAGTTAAGCGTGATGATATCACTGGTCGCATGCATCTGCTGTTTCGATCAGTCGACAATCAGGACTGGGCCAATGTGAAAGATATTTTGGCCGATCAGGTTGAGTTCGATATGGGAGAAGGCCAGTCGACTAAATCTGCTGATGAAGTTGTTGAAGCATGGAAAACTGCCATGAGTGGAATCGATGGTTCACAACACATTGTCGGAAACTACGGAATTGAAGTGAAGGGATCAGAAGCAAGACTAGTTTTCGTTGGAACCGCGACTCATTACAAAAAGCTTAAGTCAGGTAAAAATACGAGAACATTCCATGGATCATACGAAATTACGGTTAGACAACCGGAGGGCGAACCAACTAATTGGGCGTGGAAGGTGACAAAGTTTAAATATGTGAATAAATTCATGGATGGTAATTTAACTCTTAAATAATTCCGATAGGGCGTCATGAATAATATTCTCGTTGCTGAAGATTCTGAAGAAACTGCAAACCTCATTAAATTTTCTCTTGAGAAAGCAGGTTACAAAGTTGAATTGGCGGCAAATGGTCTTGACGCTCTTTCTTCAATCGAAAAAGTAAGACCAGATCTTCTGATCACAGATATCCTCATGCCGGGCATGAATGGATTTGAATTAATGGAAGAACTTGGTAAGCGCGAAATCAAACTGAAAACGATTGTTCTTGCTGTTCAAAAATCGGATGAAGATATTGTCCGTGGACTTGGTTATGGAGCTATGGATTTTATTCAGAAGCCTTTCAGTCCTCGTGAAATGGTTGCACGCGTGAAAGGTATTCTTTCCCGTTAAGAGAGACCTTTTCGTTTCATCTCACCCCATACCATTGCTGATCCTCTCAAATGCTGCCAGAGACCTTTGAGTCTCCAGAAAGACGTTAATTGTCTGTATCCGAATGATTCGAGGAAACCGTAGAGGAATAGCCACAAAAACTCCCGCACTGAACTTGTCTTTCTGAAATAGAGCTCCTCAATCAGAAGGGCCATCACCGTCATGAACATGCCGTAAACGATTCCAATGAGGAAGAAGAGAAAGAGAAGTTCTGTGTTGAGAATTCCAAAGTAATAAGCAAGAAGAATGACCGTCCAGCTGATCAGCTCAATAACAGGCCCCCATAGTTCCACGAGATAGAAGTACGGAATTGCAAGAAGTCCCACAGCTTTGTATTTCGGGCTGAAGAGGTCTTTATTACGAACGAGAGTATCAGCAAGGCCACGCTGCCAGCGTACTCGCTGACGGGAAAGAGAGCCCAATTCAAACGGAGCTTCAGTCCAGCAAACAGGATCAGGTATAAAGACAATGCGATATGGTTTTTTGGCCACTTCAGTAAAGTAACGATGAAGTCTTACAACAAGCTCCATATCTTCCCCGATAGATTCTTTCTGATAAGCACCCGCAAGAAGAACGGCCTCTTTCTGGAAAAGACCAAACGCACCTGAAATAACCAAGGTTGCATTTAAGGCATTCCATCCAACGCGTCCACAAAGGAAAGCGCGGATGTATTCAACGTTTTGCATGAGAACTAGAGGATGAAGGGAGAGTTTTGGTTTTACTACTCGACCATGCGATAGATCCGAACCATTCACCACACGGATTGTTCCACCTGCAGCAATGGTTTTCTCTGGGTCTTCAAAAAATGGAAGTGCAATTCTTAACAAGGCATCGTCTTCGAGGATTGAATCACTATCCACAGCACAGAATAATGGATGTCGTGAAACTGCAAGACCTGCGTTGATGGCATCGGCCTTACCGCCATTTTCTTTATCAACGACGGTCAGATTAGGGTGAGAAGTTGATTTATATGTTGCACGGATTTTAGCGTGTACAAAACGAGGATCCTGGTAAAGTGGCTCTTCATAAAGCTTGAAATTATCTTTAAGCTGCTGAAGAGTGTTGTCCTTACTTCCATCGTTGATAACGACGATTTCAAAATTAGGGTAATTCAGAAGAAGAAAAGATTTCACTGAGCCTACAATAGTTTTTCCTTCATTGTAGGCAGGAGCGATCACAGAAATACTTGGCGCAAAACCTGGGGGAGTTGCCTTCAGTTCTTTAATCAAGAGGGGAGTTTGAAGCTGATTCATACGAATATCACGAAAGGCGAGAATCAGGAGAACGACATAAATCGTGTTGGCGAAAATGTAATAGAAGATTCCGGTACCAAAAACAAAGAGAATAAAGGGAATGAGTATTTCTCTCACACGCCACCTCTCATGTAGTGATTAATCCAGCTTCTGACGTCCGGATTTGGGTCATTCATTAACTGGCCTTCAAATGCTTTCAGCTCTCTTTCATCAATTTCAAACAGTGACCTCATTGCTGCTAATCTCTCGCGCGACATTTCTGATGAAATGGCTTCTTTAAATACCGTCAGACCGCGTGGATCACCAATTTTGCCGAGTGAAATAATGGCGAGCTCACGTAATTGCGATGACGGAGAGTCCTTGGCAACTTTCAGGATTGATGGAACTGCTTCAAGAATTCTTGAATCACCACTTACTTTAACTATGCATGGATGAATTTTTTCATAGGCCGGATTTTCCAGGCATTCAATGATGAGTTCCCTGTGAATTCTGATCATACGAAAAATGGCTTCATACATTACTGAATAATAAGTCTTTACCTTGATCAGCTGGGCCAGGAGATATTTAGCTTCCTCAGGATCCTTTGAACGCGAAAGATTCTTAATGGCAATCTGCTGAATCTGAAAATTATCATCGTTTAGAAGTGGGGAAAGATGATCTAGCCCAAGGCAGAATTGCCATTGATCAAGTCTGACAAGACCCGCGAGACGTTTAAACCAGAACGTGCTTTTCATCAAATTGAGATCATAATCCCAGAGACCGCGTTTCATATAGAGCTTAAGTAAAATTCCTTTCTCAAAACCTTTTGTGACGAGGAGAAGATCCAGGATAGCATCTCGCAGGGCCCTTCTTTCAACGAGGCCAGCGTCGGGTTCGGGAACTTCCGGATCAAGAAGGTGACTAATAATCCAGTTTGTAAAACGCTTATGATGATAGCTGTTATATTGTTTGGATAGCTGATGAATGATGAGCGTGAATAATGTGAAAAAGAAAAAAATGATAATTCCGATAGTCATCACGACAAAAATAAAAGTAACTGTTCTCACCATTTCAGAATAATGAGCGATACCAAGAAGTTCATCTGTTATTGCAATCAGATCTGTCACTGAAAGGTTACCTTAATGCGTTTCAAATAAAGTCGGTACTGGTTCAAGGCATGCCCAATGCTTGTGCTATCTGAGACTTTAGATTTTTCCTCTAATTCCTTACCAATTTCACTTAATTCTGAAAACCCATAAGAGCCTGCTGAGCCTCGCAATTTGTGCCCAATCATTTGAATCTGCACGAAATCTTTCTTTTCAAAAAGTTCGGTCAGTTTTTCAAGTTCTTTACCACGATTGCTCAAATAATCCGGAATAAGGTCTTCAAGATCAATATCCACAATGACGTTAAAATCTTTAGTGAATTCATCAATACACTTGATGAGTGATGCCTTAGCGACTGGTTTTGACTGATGCCCATTACAGCCGGCCTCAAGACTCTTATCCACTTCTTCTTTTAAAGCATAGGCCGTAAGAGCAATGATAGGAGTAGGGGCTGCTTTATGTTCGGCTTCCCGCTTTCTGATCTCTCGTGTTGCTGAATATCCATCAAGAACCGGCATCTGCATATCCATAAGGACAAGATCATACTTTCCAATCTCGAACATATCGAGAGCTTCTTTGCCGTTTTTAGCTTCGTCAATTTTCCATGGATGGGTCTTCAGGAAAGAACGAATGACAAGACGGTTTTCATCATTGTCATCAACAAGAAGAATCGAAAGTGATTTGTGGTTTTTAACTTCTGGCATTTTCACTTCTGTCACAGGTTTTGCCTGCATGTTGTGAAGGGCGCGACCGATCTCAGTCAGAAGCTCCTGCTTCAGGACTGGCTTAACAAGATAACTTTTAAGACCGAGTGCTCTTGATTTAGCAAGGTCCCCGGGTCTGTTATCCGATGTCAGCATCAGGATCATCGGTCCTTTGAGTTCAGTTGACTGAACTTTTTCTGCAACTTTAAATCCATCAATCCCGGGCATCCTGCAATCAAGGAGAACCAGGTCATAAGGTTCATTTTTCTTTGCTTCATCATGAATCATCTGAAGTCCTGATTCGCCATTGTCAGCTTCATGTGCTATGGCACCCTGATGCTCAACAATTTTTTTCAGGATGAAACGATTGGTCTTAGTATCGTCAATGATGATGATCTTTTTACCTTTAAGAGAGAGAAGTGGCATTTCATCAACTGGCTTTTCATCCTCTGGAAGATAAATCTTAATTGTAAACTTAGTACCTACGTGTTCTTTACTCTCAACATTGATGGATCCATCCATCAACTCAATCAGACGTTTTGTAATATTGAGTCCAAGACCTGTGCCACCATATTCTTTAGTGATCGAAGAATCTGCCTGATTGAATCTTTCAAAAAGATTAGCAAGCTGGGCCATGCTCATACCGATTCCGGTGTCAGTGACTTCAAAGACTATCTCTCGACCTTTTTCTGTTTTGGGACCTGTTGAAACTTTTAGGAGAACTTCGCCTTTCTTTGTAAATTTAACGGCATTTCCTATGAGATTCAGAAGAACCTGGCGAAGTCGGTTAGGGTCTCCGTAATAGTAATCGTGCATTTCCTGATCGATATCTACAGCGAGCTCAAGTTGTTTCTGGTGCGCCTTGAGGGCCATGATTTCAGTCGTTTTATCAATAACGGTACTTAGGGTGAAAGGAGTTTTATCAAGTTCAAAATGGCCGGCCTCAATTTTTGAAAGATCGAGAATGTCGTTAATGATGTTGAGAAGGGATTCTCCCGCACGCTGAAAGACATCGACATATTTTCTTTGCTCATCATTTAGATTAGTTTCATTCAAGAGTTCCGCCATCCCCATGATAGCGTTCATTGGAGTGCGTATTTCGTGACTCATGTTCGCAAGAAATTCTGACTTCGCCTGCGTACCTGCTACAGCTTGTTCCTTGGCCTTGAGAATGACCTTTTCGTAAATGTTTCTGCGCTTGAATTCACTGATAACAAGATAGGCCGCAAGAAGAACAATCAAAAACGCAAAAATACTTCCACCCAATACCACTTTATTAGAAAAGGTTGTCGATTCTTGCTGGATTTTAAGCCTTTCATTCAGGAGTGCTTCTTCCGAGGAAGTTAATGATTGCAATAGATGTTGAATCTGATCCAAAAGATCCTGAGTGACTCCTAATTTGATTTTTTCTGTAGCGAGATTTTCTTTTCCTGATTTCACAAGGGCTATATTTTCTTCGAACGCCTTTCGGAGAGTTTCTATAAGTGAAGCTACTTCCTCAATTTTTATCTGTTGTTCTTTGTTATCAAGCGTTTTTTCTTTTAGGAATTGAATGTCCTTATTGAGCTTGGTTTCGAATTCCTGATATTCATTGAGGTGTCTGTCTTGCGACGTAAGGACAAATCCTCTTTGTGCGGTTGCGAGTCCATTGACATTGATTTCAACTTTTTTAATTTCAGAAAGAACATTTAGGGTGTGAGTCACCCAACCAGTACTTGTTTGGGATTCGGACAACGAACGATATCCAAGGATGATAACCACAAGGAGAGTTGCCAAGGCCAGGAATGACCCAATGAGGATATGTCTGTTATAAAGCTTGATCATGTTTTCCTTAACACAAATTTTCTGAGAGCGGCGCTGGTTATTTCTTTTTGATCTTTTGGCTCAGCAAAGAAAAAATATTCTTTCCAGTCATCCCCCAGCCATGTTCTTGTTACCATCAATTCCTGAGAATCAGTTTCAAAGATTTCATTGATAAGGGGACCTTTCTGGGTAAAGACCGTTCCTTTACTGATGTAGTGCTCACCTTTGAAAGTCAGTCCGCTTTCATCAACTGCAGAAAGCTTGAAGTTAAATTTAACCTGGGCCTTGAGAGGTGGGTTGAGATCCTGATAATGAATTTCACGTCCGGAAGTTTTTTCTGACTGGTAGAAACGTGTGATCTTAGTTGAAATGATGTCAGCATCATAAGGACGAACAAAGATATCCTGAATACCTGTTTCTATTGCGTGGGCGAGAAGTTCAGGTTCGGAGCCGTCATTATAGCCGAATACAATCACCTGATTATCCAGAGAGAAAGGTAGTTTCTCAAGAAGATCAAAATTTTTGCTTCTTTGATTGATTGTCAGATTTAGAAAAAGAACATTCGGTTTTAATTCTTCAAATTCTTTCAATGCCAGAAGACCATCTGATTGGATGAATACTTTGTTGAATAGTTCTTTTACTAGTGTTGCAAAATTTTTTGCCTGTTCTGGATTCTGGTCAACGATAAGTGCTTTAAGCATTTTTGCATTCAACATCAGTATTTCCTTTTGGCAGAGAACTGACGGACTTTTGATGCCGTATGCTCAGAGATTCCGACAAAAGTGATGTCATTAACAAAGCCGCCGCTCTGATACACCTTGAGAAAGTTACTTGCACGATGATGGGTGCGATCAAGTTCCAGTGTGATGAACTCTGGACAGAGAATCTTAATTTCCTTCCCACTCGTAATCTTAAAAGGTCCTTTTAAATGACAGCCGGCCTCACCAATTGATGAAACCTGAGCATCGAAAGATATTTCCACAACGGGTTCTTCTCCTAAAGGAACTTCCCATTTCACAAAGTCTTTATTAAGGAGGACCTTGCGAAGCTTCCTAAGAAGCATTGGGGCCTGAAGAGGTTTAATGACATAATCATTTACACCAAGAGCAATGGCCTTCTTTACCGATTGGAAATCATTTAAAGCTGAAAGTACAAGTATAGGGATGCTTGAGAATTGTTTCTGAGCACGAATACTTTGAATGAATGAGAAACCATTTTCGGGTTCCATGTGAAGGTCTGATAGAACTACGTGTGGAGCTTCAGCTTCCAGAATCTTCCTTCCGTCAGCTGCATTGTCAGCTGTCAGGACTTTAAATCCAGCAGCACCGAGAACTTTATTTAAAAGTTTCAGCATGTCTTCATCATCATCAACAACAAGTATGGTTTTTTGTTTCAGTGACATATTTTTCTCATCAGGTTTATGACAAGAAAAATTATATTAAAAAATGGAAGTATTAGACAGGGAAGAATGAAAAAAGACCCTCGCTGTTACACGAGGGTCCAAGTAAAAAGCTTAGATTGTGTCAGTAACCATTTTGCCAGTTTTCGCTGAGTCAAGGTGCTCTTTAAGAGCAGGCCATGAAGTATTTAAACGTCCGTAGTAGTCCGATAGATCATTACCACATGCAGCTCCGCCGCCATGAAGTTGACCAACTACACGGTGAGAAGAGTTAAAGAGTGGTGAACCTGATGAACCTGGCTCAGTAGTACCTTTATCCCAGTCAATAACTCTTACGTGAGTAGAGTCGCCTGGTGATGTAGTGCCGCCGTATGAAGCAAGTACTGCGTTGTCATTCTCGAATGAGATAGATTTTTCATCAACATTCGGGTGGTGAATTGCAACTGCTGGAGCATCGTGACCTGTAGCTGTTGCATCCCAGCCAGCGAAGTTAACATTCCACTCAGGCTTAGGCTGAGAGTTAAGTTTTACAAGAGTCATGTCAGACTTAGCGTTAGAAGCAAGGTGAACTGCTCCAGATTGGAAATCTGTCATTTTACCATCACGTGAGCCACCACATTTTGAAGTCTGGTAGTTCCAGTAAGTAACAAGTGAAGGAGCTGTAGCTGCTGTGATACGACAGTGAGCTGCAGTCATGAAATAAGGAGTCTTGTCGCCAGATGTATTGTTAACCATGAAACCAGTACAGAAAGCTGAACCACCTGTAGAGATTACTGCTACAGAGTTAACTTCTTTTTCCCAGCCTTTTGATTCAGTACAAGCAACATCAATGTTACAGCTTCCAGACTTCATCGTTGTCTGACCGAAAGTTCTGAAACCTTGACCGATCTGACCAAGCTCGATGTCTACTTTTGCAGCAACAGCAGCTGGAGCAGTTACTTCGATGATCACATCGTCAGACATGATAACTGGTGACCAAAGCTGGCCATTTACGTTGTTGTCTTCGTGAGTGAACGTACGGATGAATTGAGTACGGTCAGCAGAGTAGATGTTAAGTTCAGCACCTTCTGGAAGGTTGAAGCGTGAGAAACCGAAGTTCAAAGAAACAGCGTTCGGAGCTGTTACCTGATGAGTCCAAACATAGTCTGATCCAGATTTTTCCCAAGATGGCTTGATAGAAACTTTGTGAGGAACGGCGAATCTTGGAGCTTCACCTTTCTTTTCGATGGCAAGTTCTTTATCGTGTAGTGCCTGCACGTCCAGCGGTTGGAAGTAAGAAGTGTTGATTGCTGAAAAGGCTTCGAATGAAAGGCCTAGTACAGCTAGTACTGCTAATAATCTCATGTCTCCTCCTTGAGAAACTTATTTATTACATAAAACGATAGGTATTAATTTTGGTTATGCCATCTTACATTTACTCTCATTGCACATGGCTAAAGTCTGATGGAATCAGTGAGGTAAATGAATTTTCATATGGAACTTGAGTCTCATTGAAACTAGAATTTCCATCATGATGAAACCGTTATTTTTATTATTGTTAGCGATGTTGATTTCGCAGCGAACTTTTGGTCAGGACTTTTTTAGTTTCCTCTCACCCGATTCTCCGATGACGAGCATTGAACTTGAAGGTTTTTATCTTCCAAACAGCGAAGTCGATAGGGGCAATGACAACACTCAACTTGTGAGTAGTGCAATCGGTATTAATCAAAGGGTTTATCAAGACGATAAAAACTTAATTGCCGTAGGGGCAAAATATCAAAAGCTCGATCTGACAGCTGAATCACCTTTCCTTCGTGACTATTATAATGAGCAAGGTAGTCTCAGTTTTAAAAGAAATCTCAACGATGACAAGTTCTGGCTCGCCTCAATTAGTTATGGTTCGGCCTCTGACAGACCATTCAAAAACTCACGCGACAATACCTTAGGTGCCAATTTTTTTCGCAAAGTTAATGAACGTTGGTTCATCATGGCCAACTATTCCAACAACCGGACTTTCCTTAATAATGTTCCTTTGCCCGGATTTATTTATGTAAAAGAGATGACCCGTGAGAAATCTTTCATCATCGGTTTCCCATTTTTACTTTGGCAAAGACCTATCAGTGAGAATTTTTCCATTCGTTATTTTGGTCTAATTCCTTTTTCACATCGTCTGAGAGTTCTCTATACCAAGTGGGGCCCCTTCATGCCTTATGCTGGTTTTGAACAATCTCCTCAGAACTTTTTCCGTCACGACAGAGAAGAACGTTACAACCGATTCTTCTGGTTTGAAAGAAGACTCATGCTGGGGCTTGAAGGAAAAATCTCAAAACAAATGAAATTTGATCTTTCCGGAGGGCTTGCCTTCGACAGGCAATTCTACGAAGCAAGAAACCTCGGACAAGACAAAGAAAATGAAGTTGATCTTGAAAAGGCGGGTTATGTGGCCCTGAATTTTCGCTTTAATTTCTACTAGTTAACTACAAAATGAACCTTTTCATAGGTTCCTACGTCTAATAGGCAAGAGATTGGGAGATTTTATGAAATTCATGACGATGATTTTGGCACTTTTCATCAGTTTTTCATCATTTGCTGATAAAGAATCAAAAGACGAAAAAAGAAAAGGCGAATTCTTCAAGAAGGAGCTGAGCTTAAGTGATGAGCAACTGACAAAGATGAAAGAGCTTCTGAAAACACCAAAAGAAGAAATGAAAGTTTGTAAGAAAGAATTCTTTCAGCTTAAAAAATCTTTTCAGGAAGCGATGAAGGATCCGAACACATCAAAAGAAGATTTAACTGCTAAGTTTGAAGCATTCAACAAATCTCGTGATGAATATCACAGAAAGAAGTTCGCACTGATGCTGAAAATGAGAGAAGTCCTGACTCCTGCACAGATGGAAAAGTTCCATGCAGTTAAAGAAAAATTTTATAAGAAGTTCCGCAAAGGCAAGAAGGACAAATAATCCTGATGTTACGCTTTGGTAAATCTGAAAGAGATTTTGAAGCTGTCTATAATGATTATTCCGGTGGCATACACCGGACATTGAAAGGTATGACCGGAAATGATTCGGTCGCTGAAGAGCTCACTCAAGAAGCTTTTCTAAAAGCATGGAAAGGTCTTCCTCAATTTGGTTTCAAAAGTTCAATCAAGACCTGGCTCTATCAGGTGGCGATAAATGTCGGCCGTGACTGGCTTCGAAGTCACAAATCGATTTCCCTTTCGCTTGATGAAATTCATGAAGAAAGCGTTAACAACTCTGCCCTTGAGCAGAAGGCGATCCACGAAGCCCTGCTTGAAATGGATGAAGACTCACGCACCATTCTGATTCTTTCTTATTGGGAAGGTCTGAAGCAGGAAGAGATGAGTCATATTTTGAAAGTTCCGGAAGGAACGGTGAAGTCGAGGCTTTTCACTGCGAAATCAAGATTACGCGAAATATTGTTAATGAAAGGATTTGATGTATGAGCGATGACAATTTTAAAAAGCTCGACAGCTTTATGAACAGAAATGTTCCACAAATGTCTAAGACGATCGGATCAAGAAAAGTTGCTGTTCAGAAAAAGATCGGTTTACTTGAATATGTCATAGCAACGGGATTATCCTGTATCATAGGATATACAGTCATTGAGCATGAGAATAGAAAGCTGGAACACGCTGGTGTTATCTCTGAGGTCATTGAATGGGATCTTTCCGCTGACTATGATGCCGATGTTGTTGCCTCATTAGAAGATTTTGAAATTTAAAACTCCGGGAATAATGATGATTAAATATAGCCTCGCTGTGCTTGCCTTAAGCATGGGTATACAGAACGCCTTCAGTCTCACACTTAAAGAATCTTTTGATGCCGCCAGAAGAAACATGGAATCTATCAAACGTGCCGAATCGCAGGTCAATGTCTTTGAAAATCAGAAAGACCGTGCCCGTGGTGCAGTTCTTCCGAATATTTCCGCAATCGGTACCTGGACAAAAATTGATCCACCAAATGCTGCCGGTGCAAGTCCATTCCTTCTTACTCAGCAGAACAACTACGCTATCCGACTGACTCAGCCTCTCTTACGTGGAGGAACTGTTTCTGCCTATCAGTTAGCGAAGGAAAACATTCTCCTTGCTCAGTTTCAGAAAGATGCGACTGAACTGAATCTTTATCAGCTCGTGATCAATTCTTACTACAATCTTAGTATTGCTCAGATTGATATTAAAAACGTTGAAGAACTCCTGAAGTTCAGTCGTGAGCGTGTTAGTGAAATTCGTGAGCGGACAAAGATTGGTAAATCAAGAAGAGGGGAATTGGTTGAGGCAGAGGCCCAGCTTCTGACGGCCGAGTCTCAATACCAACAATCTCTTATCAACTTAAAGCAACACGAGAAAACTTTTGAGTTTTATACCAAATTGAAACCTGAAGAGATCGGAAAACTTCCTGAACTCCCACCTCTTACTGGTTCTGTAGAAGAATACATGATGAAGTCTCGCATGCGTGCAGACATCAGGGCGATTCAGCAGCAGACAATCGTTGCTGACAAGCAAGTTTCAGTTGCCCGTGGCGGTCATATGCCTCAGCTCGATTTGATCAGTAATTACTATCTTGATCGTACGGGTGTACTTGAAAGTTCAAAGTGGGACGTGGGATTCGCCGTTGTCATTCCAATTTTCCAGGGTGGGACTGTTCAGGCCCAGGTTCGTGAGGCCGTCGCGCAAAAAAGAATTGCAGAGCTTAATTCTGCAGAATCAGTGCGTGCTGCTGAAAGAGATATCGCGATTAATTACCAGAATCTTCAGCAACTTCAGATCCAGCTTAAATCGCTTAAACAAGCGATGAGTAAAGCTGAGGAAGCTTATAAACTTAACAAAAAAGATTATACTTACGGTCTTGTGACAAATCTCGATGTGCTCCAATCGCTCAACGTTTATATTGAGACAAAACGCTCATATAACAGCCTTTTCTCTCTTGCTCACCTGAACCAAAAAAGTCTTGAAGCTGCTACAGGAGTTCTTCCATGAGTTTGCCAGATATTTCAATCCGTAAACCCGTCTTTGCCTGGATGCTCATGGCCGCCATGATCATCTTTGGTTTCATCTCGATGAGAAAGATGGGAGTTTCCCAGATGCCGGACGTGGATTTTCCCGTCGTCAACATCCAGGTAACATATGAAGGTGCTGCTCCTGAAGTCATGGAACTTGATGTAATTGATCCTGTTGAGTCAGCTGTTCTTTCAGTTGAAGGAGTGAAACAGGTTACATCGACTGCTCGTCTTGGAACGGCGAACATTTCGGTTGAGTTCAACCTGAATAAAAATATTGATGTTGCTGTTTCTGAGATTGAATCAAAAATCAGCCAGGCGCAGAGACTTCTTCCGGATGATATTGATCCACCGACAATTTCAAAAGTAAATCCGGATGACCGTCCGATCATGTTCCTTGCTGTCGCCGCACCCAACATGAGTCGTAAAGATCTCATGGCCTACACCCGTGACGTTCTTAAGGACAAATTCCAGACTGTTTCAGGTGTCGCAGACGTTTTCCTGGCCGGGTATATTGATCCCAATCTTCGTGTCTGGGCCTATAACGATAAGCTCAATAAGCTGGAACTTACTGTTAACGACGTCATAGCGGCCATTCAAGCTGAACATAAAGAATCACCATCTGGATTCATTGAAGATCCAATCAAAGAAAGAAACGTTCGTACTTTGGGTGAAGCAACTTCTGTTGAAGAGTTCAATAAGCTTCCGATCATCCGTCGTGGTGGTACAGCAAACTACGTTCCTATTTTTCTCAGCCAGGTCGTTGATGTAAAAGAAGACATCGCGGATGTTCGTCGTATTTCACGTTCAAACGGAAAAAATGCTCTTGGTCTTGGTATCAGAAAGCAGCGTGGAACAAATACGATGGCGGTTGCTGAAGGTGTGAAGAAGAAAATGCAAGAACTGCAGAAAGATCTTCCTCCTGGAATGGAGCTTTATGTTAACTATGACACGACGAAGTTCATTGATGAATCTATTCATGAACTAACATTCAACCTGATCCTGTCTTCCATTTTGACGGCGGTGGTTTGTTGGTTGTTCCTCGGATCTTTCTCGGCCACAATAAACGTTATTCTTGCTATTCCGACATCAATTCTCGGCGCCTTCATTATCCTGAAGTATTTAAACTTCACTCTCAATACATTCACACTTCTGGCACTTTCACTTTCTATTGGTATTGTCGTTGATGATGCCATCATGGTTCTGGAAAACATTTTCCGGCATCATGAGATGGGGAAAAACAAGGTTGATGCCTCCAGAGATGGAGCGAATGAAATTTCGTTTGCCGCTCTGGCCGCAACTGTTGCCATTATGGCTATCTTCCTTCCGGTTGCTTTCATGGAAGGGATTATTGGGAAATATTTTTATCAGTTCGGTATCACGATCTCAGTGGCCGTCGGTCTCTCTTATATCGAGGCGCTCACACTCACTCCAATGCGAACAAGCCAGTTCATGGAAGAAGTCGGACGTACGTCTAAAGTAGGAGCGTTTGTCGACAGAGTATTTGAAAAACTCATTCATACATACACTTCAATTCTACGAACATGTCTGAATCATCGGATCATTCTTCTTGTTGGCTCCACCATTTTCTTTGCAGTGTCCTTTGGTATCGTTAAGTTCCTTCCGAAAGAATTCGTTCCGGTTCAGGATACGTCAAATTTCATGATGAGAGTGAAAACTCCGGATGGTTCTTCTCTTGAATACACAGATAAGATAACCCGCGAAGTAGAGAGTTTCCTCATGAGTCGTGGTGAAGTTGCCCGCTATTTCGTAGCTGTCGGTGGTTTCGGATCAAGCATGGAGGCCAATTCGGCTAACCTCTTCGTTACACTGAAAGAGCCGAAGGATCGACCTAAAACGAAGGATGGAAAAATTCCTTACCAGCCTGATCTTTTGAATGAGTTCCGTGCTCATTTTAAAAACTTCAAAGGCGGCAAAGTTTTTGTTCAAGATACTTCTCAATCAGGTTTCTCGGCATCCGGTCGTGGGTTCCCGGTTGAATTTACTCTTATTGGACCAAACTGGCAGACTCTCATCAAGGCAGCGAGAGATACAATGGCCGAGATGAAAGAATCTGGTATCTATGTTGACGTTGATACAGATTTCAAAGAATCAGTGATGGAAATCCAGGTCTTTCCAGATCGTGACCAGGCAAAACTTCGTGGTGTTTCCGTCCAGGAAATCGGAACAACAATCAACGCTCTTATTGGTGGAGTTGTTGTCGGTAAATATTCAAAAGACGGTCACCGTAATGATATTCGAATTAAAATGGCCGATGCTTCGAAGAACAAGCTTGATGATATGAAGAAAATCTTTGTTCGAAATACACGAGGTGAGCTCGTTAATCTACTTGATGTGGTTGTCGTGAAGGAACTTCCGGGTGTTCAGTCAGTCAACCGCCGTTCACGTCAGCGTGCTATTACGATTTACGCTGGTGTTGCTCCTGGAAAAGCTCAGGGTGATGCTCTTCAAAAAGTGAGAGAGATCACTGCGAAACATCTTCAGCCTGGTTACACGCTTGTTGAATCAGGATCTGCGGAAACTTATAACGAGGCCTTCACGAGCTTAATTTTCGCTCTGGTGATGGGGATCGTGATTGCTTACATGGTTCTCGGAACTCAGTTCAACAGCTTCATCGATCCGATTACGGTTCTTGCGGCCTTGCCTTTCAGTTTCTCTGGTGCCTTCCTTGCACTCTGGTTAATGGGTCAATCGATTAACCTGTACTCTATGATTGGACTTATTCTTCTTATGGGTATTGTGAAGAAGAACTCGATTCTTCTTGTAGACTTCACAAACCAGCGTCGTGAAGAAGGTCTCAATATCAAGGATGCTCTTTTGGATGCTTGTCCGAAACGACTTCGTCCGATCATGATGACAACGATTGCAACGATTGCGGGTGCGATTCCCCTGGCCTTCTCTTTGGGTGCCGGTTCTGAGGCCCTGAAGCCCATGGCCGTTGCGATTATTGGTGGATGTATTGTTTCAACGGTACTGACTCTGGTCGTTGTGCCAGCGTTCTACTCAATCATGGGAAGAGAAAAAGAACATCATCACAAATAGGGGTCTTATGACCCCTGATGTAGATCAAAATACGCTTTGATGCCGTCTTCAACGTCACCAAAGAAATGAACCTTACCTTTATTTAAAACCATTGTCTTGTTACATACTTCGCGGACCTGATCCGCGGAGTGTGAAACAAACACTGTGGCCCCTGCTCTCTCAATCAAAGCTTTCATACGTGCTGCAATTTTCTTCTGGAAGAAAACATCAGCTCCATCAAAAACTTCATCCAAAATCAGAATATCCGTTGTCTTCGCTGAGATAAGGGAAAGTAAGAGTCGGGACTGCATTCCGCGGGAATACTGCTTGAAAGGGATATCGATGAAGTGACCAAGTTCCGAAAACTCAATCGCCTCATTAACGATGGAGACGATGTCTTTTTCTTTCGGGAAGAACATGCGCGCAAGAAGAAGAGCATTTTCCCTGCCCGTAAGTTCAGGCATGATGCCTGAGCCCGTATCGAAGATGGCACGGATATCAGCTTTCGTTTCGATAGTTCCTTGTTGGGCCACCATCATACCAGCGAGACAGCGGCATAAAGTTGTCTTGCCGCAACCATTGACTCCTAGAATACCAATTCGCATTCCGCGTTTAATTTCAAAATTAATATCATCCAGAACGTAGAAAAGTTCTTTCTCTTTCAAAAGAAAATCCAGTGGGTGAGAGACCGCCTGAACGAAAACGTCGCGCAGACCATTATGATGATAATGCTCAAGTTCAAAATGAACTCTTAGATGAGAAACTTTTAGAAGAAGATCAAAGTTTTCTGTAGAAGTCATTCTGTTTCCTTTTCCACACAAAAAACGCGATCCCAACGAACAAAGTGCAAACAGCAAGACTTTTCACCATCACTGGAAGAAAGGCCATGACGTCATTTGTATAAAGGAGCACTCTGAACGGAACGATAAAATAAATAATCGGGTTGCAAGAAATCATCCACTGATACTCTTCTGGCACATACTCACGCGGATAAAATATCGGAGTGAGGAAAAACATTAAGCTGAAAATAAATCCAATAACAAAATTAATGTCGCGATAGAAAACGTTCAGGATACTCATCGTAATCGTCACACACAGTGTTCCGACTAAGAGTGGAATCATCGCAACCGGAAGAAGAAGGAGAGTCAGGATCGACTTGTCTGACCATAAATAAAGCGGAAGAAGAACCAGGATAAAAGTTGCAAAGAAGTTAAAGAAACTATCCAGCACCTGAGAACCAAGCACTACCCATGGATTGATTTTGAATGACCGAAGAAGATTCGCCTGAGCAACAAATACTGGCGTTCCCATCTGGACTGTCTGAGTGAAGAAGATCCACGGAAGAAGTCCACCGAGAAGGAAAAGAAAATAATCAGGCATTTCAAGTTTCAGGAATTTTTTGAAGACGAGACCTTGAACTCCGAACATCAGGATAGGATTCAGGATCACCCATAAAAATCCGGCCCACGTACGGCGGTAACGGGATTTAACAGAGGCGATGGTCAGCTCTTTGATCTGAATCCAATAATCGATAAGTTCCATTAGTTAATTGTAACCCCGACCGGAATTCCCGCAAGCCTTTTTGACTGGCCCGTTTATAATGGGCAAATGCCAATCTGGTTAAAGTCACATTCTAAAGGTTCAACTTTAAGTCTCTACATTCAACCGGGGGCCTCGAAGTCCATGGTTTCTGGAATTCATGGGGACAGACTCAAAGTCAAAATTAAGGCGCCACCTGTTGATGGTGAGGCAAATAAATGTCTGGTGGAGTTTTTAGCGGAGATTCTGAAGATATCGAAGAGCGGGATTCATTTGCTTTCGGGGGAGAGTTCCCGCCAGAAACAAGTCCTGGTGGAACTCTCTCCTGAGAAGCTTATTACTTTAATTTCAATTTAAGTGACGTGTTGATTGATTTAACAACCTGGTCGATACGAAGTACAACTTCGCCCCATTGAACCGGTCCTT
>JBEIQF010000367.1:0-3207 GCA_040376635.1 Halobacteriovoraceae bacterium | reverse complement strand
TTTTCAGCGGCCATGAGGACAGCAGAAGTACTTGGCCCCATCGAATGGCGTCTGATGATTTTTTGGATGCCATCCATTGCTGACGCTAAATCATATGGTTCATTTTTATAAAGTGCTTCCGCGAGTTCTGAAGCGACATGAAGAATCTCTTTCATTCCCTCTTCAGATTTAAATCTCACGGCAACCTGATAAAGACCTGGTTCACCAGCGTAAATTGTTTTTCCAAAATGCACACCAATCCCGCACAGCTCACTTATTTCAAGAGCGATGTGTTCAATGATGTGGGCCGGATAAGTTCCGCGCTTTAGTCTTTCAACGAATCCCCCGGGATATCCGGGTGAACACTCATGTTCTTTTAAAGTCGGAAGAACCTGAAGCAGGCGTTCAGTGAATCCTTCGCACTCATTACTTGCGACTTCGGCCAAAGAGCCGAGATCAATCTGCATGATCAGAACAGGGCGATGATGAAATACGTTAGGACCGTGGATAGCGCGGATATGACGAATGTTCATAGTTCTCCTCTGAAATCTCGGAGACTATCTTATTCGGGCCAGTAGTAATGTCTTGGAACAGAGAGAGGAATGCATAAGGCCGGCCGGGCGTCGCACGCATAACCGGCCTTATTAAGAAATTATTCGTGTTTAGCGTGGAAATTTTCGATCGCACCGGCCATCAGGAATGAGTGGGCGCGAATCTTACGAAGAGCAACAACCATATCAGAATATGTGAGAGCAGTTACAGGGAGATAAGTCCCTTTCGAAATTCTATCGAGGTGCTTCTCACGCATGCTGTCTGCCCAAAGCTGAAGTTCATGAGACTTCGCTTCAATTGCTGACATATCAAGTGACTCACCGTTATCAAGACCTGAACCCACGAGTTCAAAGAAAGTCCAAACATCATCAAGGAACTGGAAAAATTCCGTACGTGATTCACCTTCAAGTTTTTCATTCAGCTTGAAACGGTCACGGTAGTTCGCAAGACGTTCGATATAATCAGCAACTGACTCAAGTTCATCCGTGATTTTAATCATCGCCTGAACCTGCTCACTCTGGTGGTGAGACATTGGTTTTTCCATCACGTAACAAAGGAAAACAGTGATCTCTTTGTGGATGTTATCTGTGATGCGCTCGTAATCGATAATCTTTGCGAGCATTTTTGGATCGTAGTTTTCTGCCATCCAGAACTCGCGGTTAAGCTTGTACATACGCTCAACGATTTCTTTCATCTTACGTAATTCAGATTCAGCTTGTGCCATTGAAGCAGCTGGAAGCATGTTTGATGGATCACCAAGAACCAGAAGATGCGGAACTTGTTTTTCCTGTCTGTCCGGAGAAATTCTTGTCACAAGATCAGCAAGATTCTGAACGAATGGAAGAAGAATCAAGGCAGAACCGAAGTTAAATAATGTGTGCGCAAGGGCAATGTGCTGAGAGATGAACGGGAAAGTACCGTCTTCAGATTTCCATGTGTAGTCAGACGGGATGATGAAATCAACCGCTGAGAAGAAGTATGGAAGGATCAAAAGAACCACTGATACACCGAAGATCTTAATGAAAGCGTGTAACCAGGCAGCTCTGCGAGCGTTAACGTTAGCGCCAATTGCAGCAAGAACGGCCGTGATTGTAGTACCAATGTTTTCACCGAGCATCATACAGATGGCCGTGTGGAAAGGAATCACACCCGAAGTAGCGAGCGCCATCGTAATACAAAGCATCGCTGTCGAACTCTGTACGATCATCGTAAGTAAACAACCCATGATGATTGAAGCAACGTAAGCACCGTAGTTCTCATTCGAGAAATAAGCGATTGAATCCATGAACGAAACGTTATCTGAAAGATGCTTGAATGCATCCAGCATGAACTGGAATCCAAGGAACAAGAGGCCTGCACCAAGAACTGACTTCCCAAGGTGCTGCCATTTTTCTGATTTAGAGAATAGACCCGGAATGAAACCCACGCCCACTAAAAGAAGAGCGAATTTATTCAGGTTTAAAGAGATGATCCAGCCAGTGATCGTTGTACCAACGTTTGCACCAAGGATAACCCCGATCGCTTGAGTCAGGGTCATGAGACCGGCATTCACGAAACCAACTGCCATAACAGTTGTAACTGATGATGATTGAATAATACTTGTAACGAGGAGACCTACACCAACTGCCATGATTCGATTTTGAGTCATAGAGTTGATCATCTTACGAATGACATCACCGGCAACGGCTTGCATACCATCGGACATGAATTTCATGCCGAAGAAGAAAATCCCTAACCCACCGAGCAGGGTGTATATAATGGTGAACGTTTCCATCCATTCTCCTTAAAAAGCCTCTAATCCATCCAGGAGGCAAATCCAATTGGTATAATGATATAGAGAATTGTATCCCGAACTAAATAAAATAAAAAAAAGTAAATGAACGCTTTCGGGCCTTTTAAGAAGAGTTTCTCAAGCCCGAAGTATTGGGCCTTCTTGGACATCGCGACCATGAACTTCGTTTTGCCGTAATGCTTAATGAAGAAGCTTATAGCTCCATCTACACGGGCGTCGAAGGCCTGAAAGCGGGATTTTAACCAAGCTGACATTCTTAGAATTTCCAAAATTGGGTTGAGATTAGCAAAGGACAGTTAAAAGGGAATGTGAAGAATGTGTCAAGATAACCTCAGGGCCAAACATATTGCATTTAGTCATTTTTCACATACTTTTCAATCGTTGTGACACTTCTATGACAATTTCCCGTACCTCGTGATCTAAAGTTATCTCATGCTAACGAGCTTAAAATTGTGGAATTTTAGCTCAGGAACTCTTCATGATGAGGAGCTAATGAGTAATGCATTCGTGCTTCGTACATGTCAGCGTACGCTCGTGCTCGCATATGAAATCTATCCATTCCACCACACAGAACTTCCTAAGCACGAACTTGTATCTGGAAAAGATGCTTATCTATTTCTTCTCGAAACGATCTGTGGTCTCAAAAGTAAATTAATCGGTGAAAACGAAATCGTGGGCCAGTTCAAAGAGGCCTACAAGATTTATGCCGCTTCGACTCTGAAAGATACAAAACTTCTGTTGATTCTTGAGAAGCTTTTCAAGGACGCTAAAGACATCCGCACTCAGTATCTGATCGGTATTTCTCAGAAGACTTATGCTTCCCTCACTCTCCGCCACCTCATTCAGAAAGCACGTGCTACTCACGTTTTTGTCGTTGGTTCTGG
>JBEIQF010000358.1:0-3306 GCA_040376635.1 Halobacteriovoraceae bacterium | reverse complement strand
TATTTCCGATCGAGTATGATTCATCCACTGAATGTTATTCAGAAAATTGCTCTTGAAAGAAAGGATCATGTTCTTCTGAGGGAGACAGTGACAGGGATAGCGAGTGGGATGCTCACGACCGGTTGACGCTGCGTTTCGATGCAACACCCATTGAGAGAGAATAAGATTTCTTATAATTTCCCTCAATGTATAAAAAAAATGAAATCAACCGTCGTAAAATGATGGTTCTCTGTGGTGTTGCTGTCGCTCTTGGAATTCTTTCAACAATCATCGCGAAAATTCTTCTACTCTCGATAGCTTTTTTTACCAACCTTTTCTATTTTCAGAAATTTTCAATTGAGAAAGTTGAACTGATCGGACATCAGTTTTCGCTATCCTATATTTTTCTTCCGGTCATCGGAGGATTCATTGTGGGACTTATGGCGAGATATGGAAGTAAGGCCATCAGAGGTCACGGTATCCCTGAAGTGATGGAAAATATCCTGACGAAAGAAAGTAAAATTCCCCGTCGTATGACATTTTTAAAGCCGCTATCAGCTGCTATCTCAATTGGTTCTGGCGGACCATTTGGTGCTGAAGGTCCAATCATCGCCACTGGTAGTTCAATTGGTTCATGGTTCGGAAGACATTTATATTTTTCTGAGAACGAAAGAAAAATCCTGTTGGCGGTTGGTGCTGCTGCAGGAATGACTGCAATTTTTGGGACACCACTTGCTGCTGTTTTCATTTGTATTGAACTTCTCCTTTTTGAATTCAGCAGCAAGTCTTTCATCCCTGTCCTCATTGCAGTTTCAACTGCCCAATCCATCAGACTGGCCTCTGGCCATACTGAACCGGAATTTCCGATTGGTAATGTGACTGAAGTGGTGAATGGCTGGAATACCGTTTTTTATTTTGCAGCTGGTGCAATCTCAGGCGCAGTATCCTGTATCGTTTCTAAAATTGTTTTCTGGATTGAAGATCTCTTTGAAAAACTTCCGATTCATTGGATGTGGTGGCCGATGATTGGAGGACTTGCTGTAGGGATTATCGGTTATTTCGAGCCAAGATCTCTGGGTGTTGGTTACAGCAACATCACTGACTCTCTTCAGGGAAAACTTCTCCTCGTTCCGGCTTTAAGTTTATTCATCTTTAAGTTTATCTCGTGGGCTATTTCTCTTGGAAGCGGAACTTCGGGAGGTACTCTTGCGCCACTTCTAACTTTTGGAAGTACTCTTGGTGTAGTTTTGAGTTATGTGGGACATTATTTCTTTCCAGATATTGGAATTCTGACTGAAGTGACAGCGCTCGTTTGTATGTCTTCAATGTTTTCAGGGGCCACGAGGGCCGTGCTGACTTCAACAGTCTTTGCTCTTGAAGTGACAGGAACGCACTTTGGAATAGCACCCCTTCTACTGGGGAATTCGGCAGCATTCTTGTTTTCATGGTTCTTTTTGAAAGAAACGATCATGACAGAAAAAATCGTGAGACGCGGAATCCACGTCCCTAACGAATATTTTTCAGTGAAAAGTAGTTAACGAACTTGTTTCCATTGGAAACGGTAAACAGGCTTGATATTGGTTCTTAGAGTACATCTGAGATCCTCAGTCACCATATTGCCTTCACTATCTTCATTCGTGATAGTGAATACGCGAGACTGGATATTTTCAAAAAGTTTTGTGCTTTTATAACGTAATCTCTCGTGAACTGATCCATCAGATAGAATGCTTCTTGAATCACGACGGAATGAAATCGTAAGAATTGGTGAGTGCTCAAGGTAATATTCTTTTCTGTCTTCAGCAATTACAGTCTGGTTATCAACAAACTTCATATTATCAGCAAGACGAATCACAACTACATTCTCTGATTTACCAAACTTGTAATTCAGCACTCTCATCATCGAAAGTTCGCCCGGGATATACCAAGTGAATGTATCAGCTGGTTTCTCAGATAGATCGACAGCGAACCCCTTCTTCACGCGAATTTCGCAATCAAGATTAATATCGTTGTTATATTTGAGGGACATGATTTCAGAATTAGATTTTCCAACCAACGAATCGGCATACTTACCCTGATTAGGAGTCTTTATTTCAGGGGCCTTACCGCAAGCGGCAACTAGAACGAAAAGCAAAGCAAAGCTTAGTTTTGTCATTGTGGTCTCCATGCGAGGGCATAGTTACCGAAGAAAGAGTGAAGTGTAAAACCGGGATCTGAGAGCCGCGTTAAGACACTGAAAGTCAGAGAGATAAATAAATTTCCTTCCACTTTTTAATGAATCGATCGGCCTCTGACTGAGGCATTCCAATGGATTCATGAATGTGAAGAGAGAGGCCCATTCGGTCGTTAACGACGATGGCAGTTCCTTCAACAGGGCTCATTCTGGCGACACAGCCCTGACCGAACGTCCACCATTCGTTCTTTGCGAGACCCGGAATTTTCCATTCACCCATATTTGAGAAAGTGCCGGTTCTTCTGAAAAAGTAATGCATGAATTTCGTGGCAACAATGAATGGTTTTTTGCCAAACAGAACTGAATACTTCATGGTGTTGATGGTTCCCCAGTAATTGAGTTCCATTAGATGTTTTTTCGCCACTGCCTGAACATTTTCTTCCGTCATCGAATCCTTAATTTTGATATCGATGAATGAAACTCTGTTCGATGGTTCAATATCACGTGAGATGCCATTGTAGATACCAACAGGGGCCATCCAAACTCGTGGCTTCTTATCGTTCTCAAGAAATTCTTTCGATGCGAGATCAAGAGCGCAAAGAAGTTTTGTGTTTACTGAGATCTTCGAATCATCCTTACGCCAATTTTCAATTTCAATAATAGCGCTGGTGATTGTTTTCTTTTTCTCTGGATAGGCTTTCCACTTCGGGGGCATAAAGGGATAAAACCGGACGTACCATTTTGCTAATTCTAAAAAGCATCTTAAAGCTGAGGGTTTAGGTTTCACGGTAAGTTTCGGCGCAGTAAAACCTTCGGCTGGAAATTGTCGCGCCAGGGATGTCACTGCAGATATGCCATCAAAGTCTACGTGATCAAATGATGTCTCTGCAATTTTTTCAGAACCCTGCATGCGGTATATCCTGAAGACGGTATTGATACCCGCTTCACGAAAACATTCAAAATAAGCTTTGATAAATTCCATGAGGCTATTAAACATCTGTTTCGGGCGCTTTGGGTGACAATGAGGAAAAATTAAGAGCTGTATTTTTTACACTCACCTCGTAAATCTTCACGGTAAATTATAAATAGCTCCAAACCCCAAAGGAGAATTTATGAGATATGCTCTGCTCGCAATTTTCGCTGTGATCTTTTCTGCC
>JBEIQF010000043.1:0-14231 GCA_040376635.1 Halobacteriovoraceae bacterium | reverse complement strand
AGCAGTTTGAACCTAAGAAATCATCATTCGCTATCGAAGTTGATATGGGTCCAGGATTGATTGATCTTCTAGGTGCTAAGAATTTTGAATTCGCTCTTGTTCAGGTTGAAGTTCTTTCAGCTAAAGACGGAGTTGTGTTCCAGTTCGATATGAAAGGTCCTAAGTTTAAGAAGCTTGTTTCTGAAGCACACCTCACTGTTGATCAGTACGTTGGTGACCATAAGCTTGATGTGACTAAGTCATCTAAGCCACCTATCGATATTCCTATTCGTTCATTCATTGCTGATACTGTTCCTGGTAAAGGTTCTCAATTAGCAATTCCTACAAACCCTGCTTTTGCAGCTCAGTTTGCAGGCGCATCTGCTCCAGCTACTGGTGGCGGTGCTGCCGCTGCTCCAGCTCAAGAGAATTTCAAAGTTGCCAAGGTTTGGATCGAGCCAGGTTGTATCGTGTGTAACGCTTGTGAAGATATCTACAAGGAAGTTTTCGAAGTACTTGCTGATACATGTATCATTCGTCCAAATGCTCCTCTGGACGACGGTTTAAGAATGCAGGAAGCTGCTGAAGCTTGTCCTGTCGAAGTCATCAAATTTACAAAAGCTAGTTAAAAAAAAGCCCTCTTTCGAGGGCTTTTTTTTTGCTTATGATTTAATTTTGCTCCAGACAAGCTCAGTAGAGAAGAAGCGCTTCAGACCTTCTTCATTCTCTTTCCAGATGTCTTTTAAGCTTTCACGATGCTTCTTCAGTTCAGGACATTCAAACGTAAGAACCGGAGAGTTGTATTTCTCCACAGCGAACGTTCCAAGTGAACC
The DNA here is from genome assembly GCA_040376635.1 of Halobacteriovoraceae bacterium. GTDB lineage: Bacteria > Bdellovibrionota > Bacteriovoracia > Bacteriovoracales > Bacteriovoracaceae > Peredibacter. Next base: position 13,419 of record JBEIQF010000043.1, on the reverse strand, counting down.
TGGAGTCGGGTAACCGATATCAGAAGCTGTTTCGTATTTATTGAAGAGGGCAAGGTAGTCTGCCACATCTTTACATTCACCATTGTAATTCAGGATCGGTTTCCATGTGTGGAAAGACATGATGAAACCAGGCTTGTACTTATCCATGAGTTTAACCAGGAACTGGTTCTCAGGTTCAGAGAGTGCCTTAGGTCCTGGATTGTATTTTGCTTGTGTGTGAACACCAGTCCAGTCTTTCGTTGGAAGATTACGGTTAAGGTCGACCTGGTGAGCGTTCACTCGCGTTTGAGCGCGGTAGCCATCTACGTTCAGGATTGGAATCACGATCATCGGAAGATCTTTGAGAGAGTGTTCCATTTTAAGCCATGAGAATAATTCTTTAAGAACGTATACACCTTCTACTTCATCACCGTGTACGCCACCGATGAGATAGAGATATTTCTGGGCCTTGATTTCAGTTTTAAAAACTGGAATCGGGTGACCTTCTAGAGATGTTCCATTTTCAAGTTCAGAAAAAATCATATTACTCTTTATGAAGATAAACAGCAGATTGCCCTGGTGTTTCTTCAACCTCCACTTCGATACTATTAAAAGAAAAACCAAATTTTAAAGATACTTTTTTACGGATTTCATCACAGATGTAAACGGCGATACGTTCAGCACTTGTGTTCAGGATCGGAAGAAGAAGAACGTCGCTCATCGGAATAGAGAATACAGATTCATCCGGAGTTTCGATAACGTAATTCTTTTTCTCAGTGTAGATCTTAAGGTGCTTATTATCTTTTGGAATCAAAAGCTTGTGATCTAGTGAATCGCAAACTTCGCGAACGATTGGTTTAATATCGAGGAAGTCAAAAACCATGTCGCCTTCAAGGTTCGGAGCTTCTCCACGAACTTGTACACGATAATTGTGGCCATGAAGAGGCTCTCTTCCGCCGTTATCAAAAATCATGAAGTGCGAAGATGCAAAATTAAAGTATTGCTTATAAACTTTAATCGAAAATGGAAGACTCAAAGGTCCCGCCCTGGTTGGGTTTTAATTTTAGAGAAGATACTATCGCGTTAAAAAGTTGGCAAAGGAATAGACCGTTGCCGCAGGACGCCAAAAGGTGAAAATGAAGAAAAAACATCTTCGCGCGCTGAATTCAGTCGAGTCCTGGCTCTCTAAGAACGATGTTCTCAATGAAGAATTAAAAAAATCCTTCCAGACTATCCGTGAATCCATGGAGGCCCTTCCAGATGAAGATAAAAAGGAAGTGGGTGGTTCACTTCCTCCACCGGCCGAAATCGCAGGCGAACCTAATACGATTGCAGTCTATTCTGATGGAGGATGCCGAGGAAATCCTGGCCCCGGCGCGTTTGCCTACGTTGTTCAGAATCATGATGGAAGTGTGATCTCTGAAGGTGTTGAATTTGAATCTCATACTACAAATAACAAGATGGAATTATCAGGACCTCTCAGAAGTCTTCATGAATTGAAGGATGTCCTTCCGGGATTGGGGAAAGAACCACTTCTTACAAAAATTAAAATCATTACAGATTCAAAATACGTTGTAGATGGAATGAAGAGCTGGGTAGCAGGCTGGAAATCTCGAGGCTGGAAAAAGGCCGACGGTAAACCACCTGAAAATCTCGAGCTCTGGCAGGATCTGGATAACATCAGAAATTCATTCTTAAGTGTGGATTGGATGTGGGTGAAAGGTCATGGCGGTCATCCTCAGAATGAATACTGTGACAGAAAAGCGAATGAGGCGATGGATGAGAATCTTTCTTAGTTCGTTTCTCTTCCTCCTTCTTTCAAATGCAAATGCCGAATGCACTTACAGAAATGAGAATGTCGTTTCTCTTTCTGGCACAGCGACAGTTATCTTTAAGGAAATGGGATTATTATCTGGGCTTAAGGGCATTTCAGTTTTCAATCCAATTCCAAAGGATGAATATTCAGGACCGGTTTATCCGGGTGGTATTTTTCTCTCTCAAAACACAATGTCTGAATTTAAGAATAAAACGGTTCTTTTTGATGAAAGCCGTGAGCTTGCCAAGATATTCCGCAGTCAGAATATCAAAGCCGTTGAAATCCGCACGAGAAACTTATCTCCAACTGAATCCATTCACAGAACTCTCAAGGAAATCATCCCTTTGATAAAAGATTGTGAAAAAGAAATCGCGGACGTGGAAAAGAAGAGGGTGAGTCTCGAGACTAAAATCATGAATGGTCTTACTCAGAAAAAACAGATGATCTTTTTTTTGGGAGAGCTGAAGCAGGAAAGACTTCCGGAAATGATTATGTCTAATGACGGTGTCGTTAAATGGCTCAGGACTAAAGAGAAGATTTCTACTTACCCGTCAGATCTTGCTTACGTGAATTGGTCTGCCAAAATCCTTTTAGAAAACACTTCAGATAAAACTCTGTTGATTGGGTTGAATGATCCTGGTCGTGAAATTACAAAGACTGTGAAGAAGGCCGGGAACAAGATCAACTTAGTTTATCCTGGGTCTCTTGTTCCGGGACTCTCGCAATTAGAAGCTTTCGCTTACTTGTTTGAGAAAATATGAAGATAAGTGTTCATCAGAAAAATTTTCTTCCCCATGCACGTTGTTCAGTCGATCTTGAAGTAGATGAAGGTTCTATTCTTCTTATCCAGGGAGAAAATGGAGCAGGTAAGACAAGCCTCGCGAGGGAAATCTTTCAACAAAACCAGAATGAGATGTCTTACATCAGACAGGAAAGTCTGGATTTGTTTTATGACCGTACCCTGGGGCAGATAAAAAAACTCTTTAAGGATAGTGCTTCAGAAATTCTGGATAACGAACTCTTTGAAAAATATTGGCATGCTTTTGAATTGCATAAAAAACATGATCGCCTCCAATCTTCACTGTCAGGTGGGGAAGAACAAATGCTCAAGATATGTCTGGGTTCTTGTTTGAAAAAGAAGGCCGTCATTCTGGATGAGCCTTCGCAAAACCTGGATAGTGAGAAAAAAGTTATCCTGAAACAACTCGTCGATGAACTCAGAATGACAAGGAAGTCACTTTTCATCATTGATCATGATGAAAAATGGATCAGTTCACCATTTACTAAAGTGAAAGTTGCTGTGATTGAGGGAGAGTTAAAAGTGGAGGGGACATGGAGTATCTGATTCCCCGCTTCCTGTGCGCGCTCATATCGGGCATGATCCTTTCACAATGCGGAAGTCTGATTCAGATGAGTTCAAGAAATATTCTTGCGAGTCCTTCCACACTGGGCTTTGATGGTCTGAGTATTCTCTGGATTCTGATCTTTCACTCCATCATGCTTTTATTTGGACTAGACCAGCCTGTACTGATTCTCTTTGGTGCTGGCATTCCATTGTTTGTTATTTTTGGCTGGTACTTTTCTGGTTTTATCCGTAACCAGAAGAACATAAACCGGCTTATCCTGATAGGGCTCACGTTTAATCTCTTAGTGGGGGCAGTCTTTTCTCTTTGGCAGTTTTTATTTCTCGCATTCAACCTGCCGTTCCCTGTTGAACTTTGGTTTGGTCATTTCCGATTTGCTAACACGTCAGCAACGCTGATCCTGATCATGACTGAAGTCTTATTCATTTTTGGTTGGATCTATTACCGGAAAAAATTTATTTCGTTCTCTCTCGGAAAAAGCATTTCATCTAATATTTGTCATAACTACTCATCCCTTCATGCTTTTATGTTTATCTATGTAGCGATAGGTACTTTCGCGGTCGTGAGTCTATTCGGAGCGTTTTCATTTCTAGGACTGATTTTCCCGATCATAGCGCGCAGATTCTGGTTTAAAAAAGCCGATCTTTGGGGAGAGTTGTTTGCTGGTGCTGTGGTGAACGGACTGTTCCTGCTAGGCATAGATGCCCTTTGCTATTACCTTCCGATATATGGGGCCGAAGTCCCAGTAGGATTGATCGCGACAGCTGTAGGTGCAGTGAGTCTTATTTTCCTTCTTTGGAAATCAGATAGTCACTTGGAAATATTGGCAAAGAACCAAAAATAAAGTTATCCTTTACCTGTTTTTAATCAACAAAGGATTGCTCTCAATGAAAAAAACATTGGTTTTATTAAGCCTAATTGTTTCTGCTCTTGTTCTCTCTTCTTGTAACTCAAACGACCCTAAGAAAGTTGAACTTAAGTCAGAAGACGATAAAACTTTCTACGCTATGGGATACATGCTTGGTGGAAATCTTCAGCGTCTCACTCTTTCTGATGCTGAACTAGCTGCTCTTTACAAGGGTGTTGCTATGGCCGCTAAGAATGAAAAATCTGAAGTTGATATGGCGACTTACCAGAACCGTATCCAGGAAGTTTTCAAAGCTCGTATGGATAAAGTTGCTGCTAAAGAAAAAGATGCTGGTAAAGCATTCATCGAAAACTTCGTTAAATCTGAAGGCGCTACAAAAACTGAATCAGGACTTGCTTATAAAGTACTTAAAGAAGGTACAGGAGCAACTCCTACTGCTGAAGATATCGTAGAAGTTCACTACCACGGTACTCTTACTGACGGTACAGTGTTCGATTCATCTGTTGAGCGTGGAAAAACAATTTCTTTCCCACTTAACCGTGTAATCAAAGGTTGGACTGAAGGTCTTCAAACGATGAAAGAAGGCGGAAAAACTAAATTCGTAATCCCTTCTGACCTTGCATACGGCGAAGCTGGTGCTCCTCCAAAAATTCCTGGTGGCGCAACTCTAGTTTTCGAAGTTGAGCTTTTCAAAGTTTCTAAATCAGCTGATGCTGCTAAACCAGCAGCTGCTCCAGCTAAGACTTCTAAGAAAAAATAATCTCTTAACTGAGTTTTGCTTTGAAGGCCGGGTACATCCCGGCCTTTTTTTTTGCTTAAGGTTTTCTCTCGCTCGGTGAAGTTTTAAACCAACAAGCAGGTCTAAGTCCTGATTCATGTCCATTTACTTCATGGCATGTGCCTTTTGTTTCATCTTCAATAGACACTGATCTTGTTGAACTCACTTCACATACAGAACCCTGAAAATAAGTATCAAGCCTGCACTGTGGAAGTGGGTGGGCCTCATAAGTAGATTCTACGACTGTATCATCCGGAGTCTCAACATTGGGAGCGTCTGTGGCCCTGATGTCTGCAGAGATCGCAGCTATCGCTAATCCTGCAACAGATGTTCTTTTGCAGAGGGCGATTTCCCAATCCGTTTTAAAACTTGCTGAACATTTATCTGTTATCAGCTGTGGAACTGATATGAGTGAGGTTATGGAAACGTTATCATCTTTTCGGAAAACTTTTCTGAGGCATTTTAACGTCGCAAAATAATCGGCCTGACCTTCTACTGATGGCCATCCGGGATTTGTTCCATCCAGGACTTTTTTCGGAGCTCCTCCCATGTGGTGACCAAGCTCATGGCATATCACAAGTGCATATCCGTCTTCCGTTACGAGTGGATGACGTGCGTATCCTCCATATAGATTCAGAATCCATTCTTTACCTTTTTTGGTTGTGCCTGCATTTACTCTGGGATCATCCCACAAGCGATTGATCGTCAGCTTGTTACCCATGTCTTCAATGATGGGGCGATACACGCTTTCGACTTTATCAATCACAGCATTGTATTGAATATCACTGAGGCCATCATTCTTATGAGAAATGGGGATCGCCAGATTGTTCTCTGGCAGAATGGAACTTAATGAAGTTTGAGAGAACATGATGAGCGAGATGATGAAGAGAAGTCTTTGCATAGCACCTCCGATGATCCACATCATTCTTGAGGCAAGGATTTCTGTCTAGGCGAGGTGAATAAGGGGACTGCGTGACAAAAAAAAGGGCCGCTTGCGCGGCCCTTTCGGAGTGATTACTTAGAAGGCTTGAACCAACAAAGTGGGCGTGTACCGATTTTGTGGCCAAGAGAACCGTGGCAAGTACCTTGTACTTCTTCTTTCTGAGAAACATCTTCGTTCATCGAGATGTCACAAAGAGAACCCTGGTAATAAGTGTCTAGACGACACTGAGACTTCGGGTGATTGTCGTCAGTTTTAGTAACAACTTTTGCATCCGGAGTTTCGAATTTAGTTTCAGGAAGCTTGCTTAGAGCAGAGAAGAGATCAGAAACTGATTTACCTGCCATTGACGTACGTACGCAAAGAGCAGAATCAATTTTGTTCTTCTTATAAGTCTTCTTACAAAGATCAGTTACGATTTTTGGAGCGTTAAGTGATTTAACGATTGCAGCGTTATCATCATTCAACCATGCCTTACGAAGACACTTAAGAGTTGCGAAGTAGTCAGCTTGACCTTCGTTTGATGCCCATGAAGATGCGCCTGAAGAGCCGCCCCACCAGCCGCCGCCTGTAGCTCCACCTTTCTTAGGTGCTCCACCGATGTGGTGACCGATTTCGTGACATACAACTAGTGCCATTGCATCTTTCGTGATTGTTGCGTGACGAGCGAGACCGCCGAACATTGCTACTTTCCAAGTTTTGCCAGACTGAGAAGCGTAAGCGTTCACAGTACCGTCAGACCAGTTTCTTTCGATATCTAGTTTGCCACCCATGCTCGATACGATCGGAGCATAAACTTCTTCAACTTCGTCGATTGCTTTATTGAATTCGTCTTCAGTAATACCGTTGATAGATTTCACGCTTGAAGGAATATAGAGATCGTTCTCAGGAACGAATCCACCTTTACCATTTTCAGAGCAAGTGAATGCAGAGCTTGCGATTGTTAGGCCGAGAACCATGGCCGTCATTTTCATTGATTTCATGTATATCCTCCGTGATCTCTAAAACATACTTGTGTTAGGATTTTGTTAGCGAAGGTTATTGTTTCGTTTTTTAAAAAGAGCTGTCCACTCTGATTTATAGCTGACATCTCTATGTAAGATTATGTTGGAAAGACGAGCAAAATGAGCCGTTATTCGCGTCAACCGATTAAGGAATTTTCATGTATCACATCGCCTTTTATGTACCAAAAACACACGCTGAAAAAGTCAAAGAAAGCATGTTCAATGCTGGTGCTGGAAGGATCGGAAATTATGAGAAATGTGCTTTTGAATACAGTGGCTTAGGCCAGTTTAAACCCCTTCCAGGGGCCACACCTTTTATTGGAAAAGAAGGTGAGTTAGAAGTGGTTGAAGAGCTTAAGGTTGAAATGGTTTGTAAGAAAGAGAATCTCACGGCCGCAATCACTGCTCTTAAAAACTCACATCCATATGAAACACCTGCTTATTACGTGATCGAAACAGTCGGAATATAATTTCATTAACCAAGGATAATAAATATGAAAACTATCGCTCTTCTTTCTCTTACTTTCTCGTTCACGACATTCGCTCAAATGCCAAAGATGGCAGATATCGTTTCGAAAGGAAAAGATCTGTCGGCAAAAGTCATGGCAGCTTGTAAGGAAGACAAATCTAAAATCAAAGGCTGCGACAGCTACACAGAACTTGCTCCCTTAAAAGAGTGCCTTATGAAAAATAAAGAAGCACTTTCACCGGGTTGCAAGCAAAGCCTGTCTCTAGTGAAGTAGAGCTTAATCGTCAGGTAAAGATTCTCTTACTGAACATTAAAATTTGATCTGAATTGGCCGATAAGAAGAAAGAACAATGAGGTTTTAAATGAAACTGATTCTTTTTTCTTTTCTCCTTTCAACACTTGCGATGGCGGCGGAATCTAAAAATCCACCTGTGCGTGAAGTGGCCGTGATTGTGACAAAAGAGGGTTATTACCCTAAATCTCTCTCTGTCTTTGAAGGTGAGAAGGTGAAATTCTTCGTCACATCTACAGTAGAAGAGCCTCATTGTATGATCGTTGAATCACATAAAGTCTTTCTGGCAGCAAATAAAGGTAAGGTAACTGAAGCGGAAGCGGTCTTTGATAAGGCCGGCGAATTCGCTTTTTATTGCCCGAGTTCAAAAAATGACGGAAAAATCGTTGTTTTAAAGAAAGCTGTGCCGAAAAGAGATGTAGCCTCTGAGAAATCTCAGGAAGGCGTTTGGACACCTAAAGAGTACTAGGAGTACTAATTAAATGAGCGGAGTTTTTCAAGACGCCATTGCCAGTCTCTTGTCACCGATCAGCGACCTGCTGAAAGACTCTTCTGTGTCTGAAATCATGATCAATGGTCCCCACGAAATTTTCATTGAAAAGAAAGGTCTCGTTTTCCGAGTGCCGAATAAATTTCCGGATGATGAATCACTGATGGCATCTATGCGTGCCGTAGCTCAATCAGTAGGTCGGGTGATTGACGCCGACAATCCTCGTCTGGATGCTCGTTTGCCGGATGGATCCCGTATCGCCGTGGTGATTCCACCAATGGCGAAAGCAGGGGTAACGGTCGCTATTCGTAAATTCTCCGAAGAGAAACTTGGTCTGAAAGACCTGATTAACTTTGGTTCTCTCTCTCCGGATGGTGCCCGCTTTCTTGATTGCATCATGTACCTCGGTAAGAACACTCTTGTGAGTGGTGGTACCGGTTCAGGTAAAACAACAATGCTTAACGTTCTCGGTGGTCGTATGCCGAAAACTCAGCGTCTTCTTATCATTGAAGATGCGGCAGAATTACAAATTAAAGCTGAGCACGTTGTGCGTTTTGAAACACGTAAAGGAAATCCTGAACGTGGAATTAAAGAAGTGACGATTCGTGATCTCATGGAATCAGCACTTCGTCTTCGTCCTGACCGAATTATCGTAGGGGAGGTTCGAGGTCCAGAAGCACTCGATCTTCTAAACGCCATGGGTACTGGTCACGAAGGTTCAATGGGTACTGTGCACGCAAACAATCCAGTCGATGCATGTACACGTCTTGAAACTCTTTGCCTTATGGGCGAAACAAAAATTCCACCAGATGCTATTCGTAAGATGGTAGGTTCTGCTCTTCAGATGATTGTTCAGTGTTCTCGTTATCATGATGGTGGTCGTCGTACGTCACATATTTCAGAAGTTCTGGGAGTGGATGAACACGGTCGTTATGTCGTAAGAGATATTTTCCGCTGGGTACAAACTGGTAAAGATGAGAATGGTAAATTCATTGGAGAAATGGTTGCAACAGGTTATGTTCCAACATTCTTTGAAGAGTTTATTGCTAATAAACTTCCCTTTCCAAAGACTAACTTTAAGCCGCCTGAATGGGCGATTCCGATTCTTAAAAAAGCTTCTTAGTATAAAAAAAAGCCCGAGTCACCTCGGGCTTTTTTATGCAATAGATCTTGAGCTTAAACTTATTCAGCAAGAAGAATGACTGCAACAGCTGTTGCAATCTTTTCAAATTCCGATCCTGATTTAATCACTGAATGAATTTCCTCCATCTGTGTTTCATCATCATAGATCTCTGCAAAAAGTTCTTTCATCGCTGGTTGGCGCACTTCTTCGATCGATCTGACTGCGCCCGATAAAATATCATCAGTAAGAGCTGTAAGCTCATCTTTAAGTTGCTCTTTACCTGCAACACCACGAGCTTGAACTGCAAAAGAGGGAGAGGGAAGTCTGCCTTTATAAACGAGAACAGTTGTACCTTCAATTAAACCCATCGTCGTTGCGAAAGGGGAAATTGTTGTTCCCACTGAAGCATCAATAAAGGATTGAGCAAAAGCATTAGAGAAAAGAGACATCATCGCAACGATAACTAAAATTTTTTTCATAAATCCTCCTACGGATTTTCATGTCTGATTTTTAATAGCTGAGTTGTAAGATGTGTCCACAATGTCCTCATTGTTGATTGAAAAAATGATAGTTAAAGCGATTGAACTTTTAACAAGAAAATGAGGACTGAGGACACAGAGTCAATCCAAGAAAAGAGATCCGGAAAAAAATACTCATTCATATTTATGATCTAGATGAAAACAAAATTTTTGTTAGAGTTTGGCCATCAATGTTCCTAAACCCATTTAAATTTGAAGAGGTATTTATGTTTAAGAAAATTTTGGCTACTTTACTTATGTTCACAATGACTTCTGCATATTCTGCAGAATGTATTTTAACTCTTTCCCTCGATGATCAACCACTGCTTCAGAACAGAGTGAAAGTTGATAGTAAGCAAAAAGTCTTTAAAGTGATCGACGAAGATAAAAATGAGATCATCGTTTTCACAAAAAACGGCAAAGGAACATATGACATGACTTTTGGATATCCATTTTCGAATGTTCTTGTTTCTGGTCAGGCAGTAATTAAAAAAATAAATAATCTGCAATTAACAGTAACTGGTACTGTCACAGATGATCTGAAAAACACGGCAAGTATTAATGGAATCATTGCTGGTTGCGAAAAAGGGAAATAATCATGAAAAAACTAATTTTAGCTCTTTCTCTTGTTTTGACTAACTTAGCCTTCGCAGATGGTCGCGGTATTGTTTGTGATCGAGCAGATGTCTCTCAGGGGTGCGAACAATATCTTATTCACCTGAAAAAGAGCGATTTTGACGAATACCCTCGCTTACAGGTGAGTGAATTCAACAAAAAACAAACCTGCTCTTTAACTGGTTTGCTTGATACTAAAAAAACAGATTCACTTGCATCAGTTGTAGGCTACTTATCACGCAAGGCCGATAAACTTCCTAGAAAAATAAAGCTCGAAGGAGAGTATTCAAGTTCAAGTGGATTTGGACTTTCTTCAAAAACATTAGTCAGGGTTCAAATTGACTTAGGAACAGGGGCTGGAAATCTTGCCTACAGAAGCGGGAAAGGCACTTTCAATTTCCTTACAGATAATTATCTTTTTGCTTCTGAGAATGATCCTGCGAGAAATGAAATTCTTGGCAACTGCAAAGAAGTCGATCTTTAGTTTCTGCTCGAGGAATCGAGGACATCTGGAACATTTTGGATACTTTTAAAAAGCCAGATGTTAATCAAGTTTCGCGCGTATGAGCTTGAAGAAATCTTTGACTTGGAGAAATGATGAAGACTTTTTTATTAGGAATCTTTTTGTTGGTGACTTCTTCTTCATTTGCTTCGACCACGCAAATTGATTTTATCCGTTTAAGAAAGTCATGTACGCTAAGAGTTGTGACAGAACTTCCTGTTAATAAACATGTAGCCGATGTATTGTTCTTAACTGGGTTTTCTGATCGTGCTGACAATCACAAACCACTTTTTGAATTGCTTGCAAACAATGGATATCGAGTTATCAGTTTCGATTATCCATCTCATGGCGAGACAAAGTGCTTGAACCTTGATTTACATAATTTTACGTCAATCTCAAATCTTGCAGAAGAACTGTTAGCACATTCCAGTTATAGATCTGAGAAGCCTTTATATCTTTCTGGATGGTCAACGGGCGGGTTATTAAGCTATCGAATGTTGCAGAGAAAATATTTTAAGAAAAGAATTATCGCAGGTGCGATTTTATTGGCACCTGGGCTGTCAGTTCATTTGATTCCCGGTGAAAATGGAATGGTAACGATCGATAGTCTTCTTTCTAATCCTATTCCTCCACATAGAGGTCCAATAAAGCCAAAAAGCCCTCTTTTCTTCCTTGGCTTTAGTACAAGTCTCGTCACAAATGGGATGCTTGCTAAAAAGCAGGCGATTCCTGAGGTACCCATTCTCATGGTACTTGGTGACGATCTCTTGGACGTCTATGCAGATTCCAGTGATATCAAAAGTTGGTATTCAGGAATCAAGCGACCATCTTTCATGGCCTACCAGTGCACTGGGGCAAAGCATGAAGTGGATAACGAGATCGAACCTATTGGAAATACAGTAAGACAATTATTTTTAAATTTTGTTAAAAATCAAAAACGGCCTCAATTCCCGACTGGTCCTTGCAATAGGATCTAAGTAGCTTTGTCCTCATTTTTTAACTCAACTCAAAGATAAGTACTTCAGTGGTGAAAATATGGCCCGATAAGAGCTATATGAAAAAGCTAACCCTCTTGCTGGCGTTTTTATCCTTTACCACTTCCGCTTCTGAACTTCAGAAGGTCAAAGTCCATACTTTTGAGGAATCGACTGAACTTTCTAAATTTGGAGAGGAGTACGATGTATCAAAAGTAAAACCAGTAAAAGACAAAGAATCCCAACCCACACCTCATGATGTAGACAAACTTCTTTCAGAAGCAGGGTTGATTAAAGAACTCGGCAAACTTGATCAGTTAGGAAAAGATATCTTGGTCCATCATGCTAAAACATATGACCTTAAAAAATTAATTCATAAGTATCCTTCGTACGATCCTGAAAAGTTAAGGATTCTCAAAGAGCTGGTGAAGGAATGAAAGTATTAATTCTAGTATTAGCAGCAATATTACCTTCGGCCATTTGGGCCAAGTGTGCTCCACAGAAAAACTCTGAAGTCATTGTCATGTTTGACATGAATATGTCTCATACTGAAGTGCTTGGAGCAGAAGAGGCTGCCTGTAAAAGAGGACAGCAATTGCTCGTGTATCCTGCGGGAACTGAAAAGCATAAAGAATTAGGCAAGGCGAATAACGATTATAATTACTTCACAACTCTTACCAAATCTAATTGCCCTGGTGCACGCTGTGATGAGTATACGAAAAAAAAGAATGAGTCACTCAAAAAGCTATCTGAGATTACGTTAACTGCAAAGAAGAATATGGATGTACAAAAAGTATTTGCAGGCCTCGCAAAACAAAATTTAAAAGTTAAATCTATCATTGTTTCCGGTCACGACGGAGGAGGCTCCTTTGGGGGCTATCTCGGTGGTATGCAAAAGCATGAACTCATAAAAGCATTTAATAGTGCTTACAAAGACAAGCCTGAATTAAGAGATGAGTTGAATTCAGTCTATCTCTGGGGTTGTTATACCGCTACTCTCAGTGAGACCAATTCCTGGAAGAATGGTCTGCCCTCTGTGAAAATGGTTGCTGGTTTTCATGGATCAGGTCCTTCCATTGGAAAAGATGCAACACGTGATTACCTCGAGGATCTTCTTGTTAAAGAGGAAAAGATTTTTAGTGAGACAGAGGAGTCGGAAATAAAAAAGTCACTCAACGGTCTGAAAAATCTCAATTCAACTCTTGCAGGGATTTATCTTGAGGCCTGTAATGATGTTGAGTATTACCTCAGTCGAGAAAAGAGACAAACACCTGAAGGGTATGTGTTTGACAGAACTTTTGATAAAGTGGAAAACCTGAGTTGTGATAGTCAAAAATTTAAAGACGATTTCAAAATAGCGGAAGAGTCCTTTCTTAAATATTTTAATGGGGAATTGCCCATACCCGTCGACACTTCTTCAGGAGATCTAAGAAATATCTACAACTTCGCGAGATCAAAACAACACTGTATCCATGAAAAATATCCTCACTCAAATTTGGATCCAGATAAAGTTGGACTCATCTTGTTTTACAATGGGGTGAAAGAGAATTTTCCAGCAGTCTTTTCCAAGACAATCAATGACGCTCAAAGAGAGCTTGATTCACTTCCACAGGACCTCAAAGACGCTCTGGACACTGATTTAGGATTTGTAGGCTGGCTTTATCAGAGTTCTAAAAACAAAGTTTCT
>JBEIQF010000274.1:0-4595 GCA_040376635.1 Halobacteriovoraceae bacterium | reverse complement strand
TAACTCTCACGAACCATGGAACGGATAACTTCATTCTGACGATTACGTCTTGGGCGATTAAGCATCATAGTCTAGGCCTTCTGCATGGATTTAAAAACGAGCGCGTACATCTGCATCTGCTTCATCATGGCCGCAAGACCATTCGAACGATTCATCGACAAGTGCTCAGTGATTCCAACTTCTTTTAAAAATTCCGGTTTCGTTGCAAGAATTTCATCCGGAGTTGCATCCGAATAAACACTCACGAGTAATCCCACGATGCCTTTTACGAGCAAAGCATCTGAGTCCGCATAAAAATAAACGCGGCCATCTTTAAACTCTGGATAGAGCCACACTTGTGACTGACATCCTTTCACCTTGTATTTATCTTCTCTTTTTTCTTCAGGGTAGGCCTTGAGGTCCTTTCCTAAATGGATAAGTTCCTTGTAACGATCTTCCCAATCGTTAAACTTCAGAAACCGATCTTTAATCTGAGTCGTTCGCTCTAGCATATTCACGTAAAATCCCTCGCTTGTGTCGCCAGTATGCTCCTCCGAGCGGGATTAGTCAAAAGACTCAATAAATTCTACTGTCATTTTTTAAAGGTTTTCGCCTTGTGCGCCGAAAGGTTCCTTAGAGGTAGAAGACTATGGTCGTCGGCTTAGACTTAAAACCGCTTTCAGAAGAAACCATCACTGAGATGGGCTACAACAGTCATGATCTGTGGCTGGTGAAAATTGGCCTTATTACCTTTGGTCCCTATGAAACTGAATCCCTGAAACATTACGTCTCTGATAACGAACATCTGTTTGAAACGGCCCAGGCCACTCGAATGGATAACATTCAGTGGGTTTCTTTCTGGGAAAATACTATTTTCCAGCGCAGAAAAATTCAAGCTGTGACTGGCGAGCAACATGAGGGTCCTTTCTGGTTGATCGATAACGGTCTCAAAATCGGCCCTCTTTCATTCAGAGATATTGATAAAAAAATTGAAATGGGTCTTCTTGTGATGACTGATCACATCTCGATTGATGAAGGTCATTCGTGGAAGAAGATTTATCAGATCGAAGGCTTTGACCGCAGAACTTATTCTCCGGATGAATTGCCTGTTGCTCCTCTGGAATCAAGCTTCCAGAAAGCAAAACTCGCTCTCGTCGATAAAATGGATCAGCCTCATGTTCATGTTTCTGATGAACTTGCAGAGATGGCCTTCTCAGGTCAGCAGACAGCAAAAGTCATTCAGTTCAAGATTGATGAGATGACTCTCAATGCTCCCAAAGCAGCTGAAGTAAGTGACTCATTGAAATGGGCAATGCCTGCAGCAGCAGCTGTCGTCATGGCACTCATGACAACTGGATATTTCATGTTCTCTTCGACTGAAGAGGCCACTGTTGCATCTGAAGAATCAACAGAAAAACAATTCTATCAACCGGGGTCACGGGAAGTTAAACCTGCTCGAGGCTTTATCCCGAATGAAAATGCACGATCACCGGCCAGTGTTGGATACGGACAGACTCCACAAAATACTTACAACTCAAGCTCACGCTATCCTACTCAAATGGATATGCATGAAAACTATGATGAACCAGTCATGGATCGTGATCCCCTTGATGGTCCGGTCACAGATGTTGAACAAATCCCACCAGAACAGTCCCTTGTCGGAAACGAGATGAACAGCGGGAACGGCGAATCACTGGATGCTGCAATGAATGGAATCAATCAACCTGCTGAACCTATGGTTGAAGAAGCTTCTGATTTCTAAATCCTTGTATTAGCCATTTCTCTTGGATACTATTTTGGTGTGAAAACACAAATCGATACTATCAAGTCAAAATTCCGTACCCCGGAAACTCCAGGCAGTTTTTTTATCTCACTTGAGGGGATAGAAGGCTCAGGCAAATCGACCCAAATTAAAGAGATCGAAACCTTCGTGCAAAAGAAAGGTCTACGCGTTCTCACACTGAGAGAACCGGGCGGTACTTTGTTTGGTGAACAACTTCGTGAAGCGATTCTGAAATCAGAAACTCCCCTGCATCCGCTTGCTGAATGTCACTTGTTTCTCGCTAGCCGTGCTCAATTACTAAAAGAAAAAATTCTTCCATTCCTTTTGCAGCCCGGATCTGTGGTGATTCTTGATCGCTACATTGATTCAACTCTTGCCTACCAAGGTAAGGCGCGCAGGCTTGGTTATGAAACTGTTCTCACTCTTCATCAACACGACCCTTTAAATCTTCTTCCGCACAGGACTTATTTCCTCGATATTTCACTCGAAGTTTCGATGAAAAGACAGAAAGCTCGTGGTAATGAAAAAGATTATTTTGAATCTCAGAAAGCGGAATTTTACCAAAACTTAGTTGATGGTTATCGTGAACTAGCAGACGTCTTTCCCGACAGGATTATGAAAATTCCTGCTGAAGGATCTGCTGCCTACGTGGGACTTCAGATTACAAATGACATGGAGAAATTCATTTCATGATGAATCTTCACGACACCCTCATGAAGAAGGCCACAAATCAGGAACTCGGACATTTCTATATCGTCGAGACCTCTGCTCCTCAACATTTAGCTCACGATATTCTCCTGAAGTTTGTTCAGGATTTCATCCGTGATTACTATCAGAAAATCGAAGGCCACAAACAAAGCCTAGTAAATCTGATGGACCATCCGGATGTCTTCGTCATTGGGAACACCAATGAAGATGAAGACGATAAAGAAGATAAATCTTTTAAAGTGGAAGAAGCGGAAACGCTGAATCGTTTTTTTGAATTCAAGGCCGTGCAAGGGAAACGTAAGTTTGCTGTGATCACTGAGGGCCATCGAATTACGACTACAGTGGCGAACAAATGGCTCAAGCTTTTAGAAGAGCCCCAGGGTACGTCGACGATTTTTCTTTTGAATCCGCATCGCCAACAACTCCTTCCGACGATCCATTCAAGAGCGATTCACCTGCGCCTTCCGACTAAATCAGATCCATTGGAATTTTCTGAATGGAATGAATTCCTCGAAGATATCAAGAAAATGACGCTCTCCCAATTTTTAGAGAATTATTCCCGCGGAGATCGCGATCTCTCATTTTGGGTGAATGAACTCATTCGTTGGGAGTCTGAACAGACAGATAAACCAACACCTAAGGCCCATCTCGCAAAGTGGCTTCGCGACTTCCAGGAGATGGAAATCTTCCATCAACCAACTGCGACAAAATGGTCGTTGTTTTATACTCATCTTAAAGACAACGTCCTCCTCCGTAAATAAACGGAATCGTTGACATACCACAGTGTTTCACTGAGAATCATCGGATGACCATAAATGAAAACGTAGAAGAGGATAAGATCCTTCCTACGGATACGATAATTTCTGATGATGATTCATCAGAAGCAGATGCAGAAGTAGCTGCCGAAAAAGAGAACCGGGAAGAAAGTAGATTCAAAGAAGGGCAGATCCTGCGCTTCGTTCGAGTCCGATTCCCTGGTAACGCTCGCTCATTCCCATTCCTCATTGGTAAAAGAAGAATTGAATACGGCCAGAAAGTGGTCGCGATGTCCGATCGTGGTATGGCGGTTGGATATGTGAACTCGTTTCCTTACGAAGTTCCGTTTAATAAATCGATGCTTCCGGTTCGCTCAATTGCAAAAGTTGCATCGAACGAAGATATCGAAGCAGATCAGGAAGGCTACCGTAAGCAGAAAGATGCAGAGAACATCTGTAACGATCTGATTGAATCCTTCAAGCTTGATATGCAACTTACGCACGTGGAGTTCACTTCATTTGGTAAGAAAGCAGTTTTCTATTTCATCGCCCCTGCTCGCGTCGATTTCCGTGATCTCGTCAGAGATCTAGTCGGAAAACTCAAAACGCGTATTGAACTTCGTCAAATTTCTGTTCGTGACCGTTCTGCCTCAATCGGTGGTATCGGCCCATGTGGACGTGAGCTTTGTTGTTCGTCTTTCCTGACAAAATACGGGAACGTCGGCATCAAGATGGCGAAGAACCAGGATCTCACACTTAACTTCTCAAAACTTAATGGTGTTTGCGGACAGCTTAAATGTTGCCTTCAATATGAAGACGATGTTTATCGCGAGAAGCGCGCCCGTCTTCCTAAAGAAGGCGATTACATTACAACTCACACAGGTGAAATGGGTCGCGTAGACCGTCTTCACCTTTTAAGTGAACAGTTTGTGATGATGACCAACCGTGGGATTCGTAAGCGCTACGTGGTTGATCTCTATAAAGAGACTCTTGATAAAGAGACAGCAAACTTCCCTAAAGAGTTTGACTCTGTTTCTGATGAAACTCACAAGATCATCGGTCTTGATGAATCTAAAACTAAATCAGTGAAAGCTTTTGAAGCTGAAGTGAAGAGTTATAAAGAAAAAGGTAAGTCGTTCGCTGAAGGCATTTTCGAAGGCCTCTTCGGTGAGAAGACACTTGATTACTCTCTTCCTGATGTTGCTGAACCTCATTCTTCTAAACCGAAAGTGAAAACTCCGGATGAAGAAGAAGAAATCATCTACAAACCAACTGATGATGAAATGCTTCTCGATGATGAAGATGAGCCTCGTTACGACGATGGTCCGGTAAGAACTCGCGTTGATAATTATGATCGTCAGGATCGTAAT
>JBEIQF010000133.1:0-8294 GCA_040376635.1 Halobacteriovoraceae bacterium | reverse complement strand
AGCACTTTAAGAGCTTCAACCGGGCTCGCGAATGAATGAATCGCATATCCTTCTTTGCCAAGGGCCCAACTGATGACTTCTCGAAGATCCTCATCATCATCAACGATGAATATTTTCTTACGTTGATCCAGCTTGTTTTCAAGATAAGGAACGGCAGCTGAATCTGAGCTGATAGGTTTTGGAATTGTGAAACGGAAACGCGCACCATCCGGAAGATTTTCAACAAAGATGTGACCGCCGTGTGCCTCAACGATTGTCTTGCAGATGAAAAGCCCTAGTCCTGTGCCAGCGCAGTCGGTGGTATTTCCTGTCCAGTATTTCTCAAACACTTTGTTGATTTCTTTATCCTGAAGTCCGGGACCAGAATCATCAAAATTAAAAACAAACTCACTCTCATTTTCTTCCATGCCAATCTGAATGTATCCACCGGCCGGAGTGAATTTAATGGCATTGTTGATCAGGTTTGAGAAAACCTGGAACATTTTATTCCGGTCAATCACCATGTTCGCTTCTGGCGGAAGAGAAATTCTTAAAGTGATTTCCTTATCCTGGATGAGTGGTCTCATGGAATCAAGAACTTCCTGAAGAAGCCTCATGCAATCCATATTGCTTTTTGTAAGATGAGCGAGTCCATTTTCTGATTTGTTTTTATCTAGTAGATCCGAGATGAGATTTTTCAGACGATCGGTCGTTTTTAAGATTCGACTCGATTGAATTTTCACTTCTTCTGCGAGGAGTGACTTCCCTGCTCTTTCTGCTGCTCTCTGGAGCATTTGAGCTTCGAGATGAATGGCACTGAGCGGATTTTTTATATCGTGAGAAACAATAGCCAGCATCTGCTCTTTGGCGGCAAAGGCTTCATTGGCGATCTTGTGTGCTTTAGCTTCTTTGTCTTTTATTTCATGCTCACGGAGGACTCTGTTCACGACATGATTTAATCGTTCAATTCTCGACTTCATCACGACATCTTCCACACCCGCTTTCATCATGTCGGCGACAATCTCTTCACCGAGTCCGTCTGAAAGAAGAACAAAAGGCAGGTCAGGTTTGTGGGCACGGGTGACTTCAAGCGCCTCAACTGCGCTGAATCCTCCGAGATGATACGGAGAGATGACAAGGTTCCATGTATGGCGTTTTAATTCACGGGATAATTCAGACAGCGTGCTGACGTGCTTGAACACAAGCTTTGATTCAAGCTTTTCAAGCTCATCTGTCAGGAGATGGGATTTCTCCAGACTAAGAACTCGTAATGTTTTGTCCGCGTAAGACATATGCACCCGCCGAAGCACTAAAGGGGCATAAGATTATCGGGACATGAATGTTTCGTCATTGATATCTGGGTAAATTCAGGAAGCTTTAAGCTCTTAGCTTCAAGCTTCCGATGACAACTTGCTTATTCTAAAACGATAGCGTTCAGCGCATTTTTCAGAACCATTTTTTTCACTTCATTTGATTGCGCTGCTTTCTGTTGTTCATCAATCAATCCGTTTCCTAGAAGACGCTTTAAAGAATGTTTTAACAGTCGTGTCTGTGCTTTCGTGAGCGGATTTCTTTTTAGCGCTTTCGTTTTTGCCAGCATGAGCTTCTCCGGATAGTTGGTGAAAACTAGTTAGCAAATCGAGTGCCATAAGATTTTTTATAAAGTCTCTGAAAGGACGTAGATGAGATGAAAGAACTGGTAAGAAAACGGGGCAAGTCAGGACACGGGCGGGGCAGAAATCAGATATGTGTCTGAACAGTCTGAAGAACGGATTCCATTTTCAGGAGGAGAAGTTTTACTTTTTCTTTATCTTTTTTGAGAGCTGCTTTCTCCATCTCAAGCCCAATGCCGGCAATCTGAGGCACATCAAACGTGACAGCGTTGCCTTTAACCTGATGACCAAGTTTTTGGGCCAGAGAGTAATCATCCTGCTCAAGCGACACCCGTAATCGTTCGATGTCCTGAAAACGGCGGCTCAAGTATCTGATCTTTAATTCTACTGGTACTTGCATCGATTCACTTTGTTGAGGCTCTTGTTCGGGCCGAATCATATAGAGTGACCTCCGCTATGGCAAAGAGTAGCGCCTAAATTTTATCTGAAGTCTGTTTATACACCGTGAGTAAATATTTCAACTGATCTCCCGTAAAATCCGAATTGGGAGCATAATTCCGCGCATGAAACTTTTTATCATCCTTTCAATCCTGGTTTTGACCGCCGCATGTGATCCATACGGCTTCGGTTTTAAGAAAAACCCGGCCTATGTATTGGATGAGGCATTTAAGGCCATCTCAAATCTCGACACTGAATCTTATTTAGAAGTGACTGGTAAGGAAGCTTTTTGTGTTTACGGAAACCCTGAAGGCATTCACTACCTGAAAACGAACGTTGTCCTCACTCCGGAAAATGTAAAATTAAAACCAACAGTTTTAAAAACTGTTCACAACCAGAATCCGAAGTACGTCGGCTACTGGTCTTACTACACTGAACGTTACCAGATCGATATCCAGGATAAGATCACAAACGCTTTATTGCTTAAGGCCTATGTGGACTGTGAATATGGTACGGATGGCGAGAAAAACGCGAAATTCATCAATTTAAAGCCTAAAAAATACCGAGTGAAAGAATGTCGCGTGGTGAAAGTACTTCCGAATACATTCAAGCCTATTCCGGTACCTGCGAAATGCGAGAAGTTTACTGTCGATTTATAGCCATTGCAGGGATTTATAGTCGTGAGAAACGACTGATCTGAGCTGAGCAATCCTCTCCGTATCATGATAGCCAAGAATTTTCGCAAGAGTTCTCACTCTGATTTTCGTTTCCTCATCAGTGTTGAATGAATCAATCAAAGTCTGAAGATAAATCAAATTAGAAGAAAACGTTGTTACAAAATCCTCGATCACTTTCTGATCGGCCGGATTGATCCTGATGAACTCAAGACCAAAACGTGAACGGAAGATGTTATCAAGATTCTGCGAAAGTTCCTCACGCCTTACCATCTTTGCTTTTGCGCGGATGACATGTCTCTGGAAAAGTTCCGAAGAAAAAGTCTGCATCTTTAATACGCTGAAGTTTTTTAATGAAGGAAGCTGAGGAACTGAGATGAGAAGTGGAACATCGTCGCTCGCAGGAAAGCTTGGAAGTTCATCTAAGAGAATCCCGCCTTCCGAGATATTGAGAGTCGATGCCTTAAAAACAAAATCACCATCAGCGTAGAGAATGGTTTCCTTAAAAGGAGCACGCAAATGTCTACGCTGATAGTTCTTTTTCATTATAACAACTTAGAAGCAATCTCTGACAGTGGTGAACGCTCACCAACTGAAAGTTTCACGTGAGCAACGATGTCTTCACCTTTGAGTTTATCAATTGTGTAAACAAGACCGTTGTTAAGTGAATCGAGGTACGGGTTATCGATCTGCTCAGAGTCACCTGTGAGAACGATCTTCGTTCCTTCACCGGCACGAGTGATAATCGTTTTAATTTCATGCGGAGTTAAGTTCTGAGACTCATCCACAATCATGTACTGCTGAGGGAGTGAACGACCACGGATATAAGTCAGAGGCTCAACGTGAAGAAGACCCTGGTTGATAAGCTCATCCCAAGTCGTCATTTCATTACGAGCGCGCTGGTTACCGAAAAGGAAATCGATGTTATCGAAAATCGGCTGCATCCATGGGCCAAGTTTTTCGTTGATATCACCAGGAAGGAAACCAAGGTCTCTTCCCATAGGTACGATCGGACGAGAAACAAGAACTCGAGAATAGTTTTGTTTTGTAATCGCGCACTCAAGACCTGCAGCGATCGCAAGAAGCGTTTTACCTGTACCCGCTTTACCAACCAGAGACACAAGATTGATCTCGTTGTTAAGAAGAGCATCAAGGGCAAACTGCTGCTCGATATTCTTCGGGTGAATTCCCCACACGCCTTCTTTAGGCTTGATAAGAGGAACGATCCCACCTTTCTTAGCGTGGTAACGACCGAGAACTTTCTTGAAAGGATTATTCTTATCAACAAGGATAAGATATTCGTTCGGGTAGATATTGTTGATGTCACCTGGTTCAAGTTTTAAGAATCTTTCTTTTTCAAATTCTTCGATTCTTTCAAGTTCGAATGGAACTTGTCTTTGACCAGAGTAAAGTTCATCTTCAGTTACACCTGTCGTCTCATAGTCTTCAGCATGAATATTAACTGCATCAGCTTTGATACGAAGGTTAATATCTTTCGTGATGAGAGTGACGTTTTCACCAGCTTCTTTAGCATTAAGCGCAGAAGCAAGAATGATGTTGTCGTTCAGATCAAGTTTGAGACCAGATCCTGCCGTGCCTTTGTATTCCTTAGAAACAGAAATCTGGAGTGTTCCGCCGTTTTCAAGAGTAACACCCTTGAAAAGAGAACCTTCAGCTCTGAATCCATCAATCAAACGAGAGAAGTAACGGGCGTTACGTCCGTTTTCGTTTTGATCTTTTTTAAATCGATCAAGCTCTTCAATTACCGTAAGTGGAATGAAAACTTTGTTGTTTTGGCCGAACTTGTTAATGGCGAGGGGATCAAGTAACAGGACGTTAGTGTCCAGAATGAACGTTTTATTCAAAATAATCCTCCGATCCTTGGGGGGTGTGCTTGAATTTAGGATAGAAAATTAGGCATCGAATGAAAAGTCAAATAAGGACAGATAGATAACAAAACGACGGGATTTAATCTGTTTGTACTTGGAACCGAGTTCTACATCGTAAAAACCTGCTGTCAATTTCATGAAAGAGAGATCAAGCATAGCACCATAGCTATAGTAGCCGCTGTTCATTCCGGCGAGGACTTTGATCCCTGGAATACCTAGTTCCGCTCCAAGGCGCAGACGTTTACCGAAATCAATCTGCTCATTCAACCCTCTTACGTCGGCCGAGAGAATGTAATGGAAAAAGTTAAAGTTTTGTCCTGCTGCCATTCCCAAATTGACCTGGTCACGGATGTCAGAAACCTGGAGATTGTTATCGTTTTTCTCTTCCTTAAATTTTGTTCCGGTTATATCCAGGGCCGACAGCCCGAAGATAAGCTGGGAGTTTCCAGATCTCGCTACATGCTCAATACCAGCATCAAAGCCGTAACCAATCCCCTTCACACGTCCAAGAGATTTAAGAAGTGCATCAAGCTCATCCTGATCAAGTGACTCAAGTACTGTGGGACCGGAAAGCGCAAGGGTATCACGGACACCGGTTCTCTCGATGTATTTTCCGCTGAGGCCAAGAGTCGTTTGAGATCCACTCTGGCTTTTTTTACTGATTCGCCCAGGTCCAATAGGAATACCTACTCCCATCATGATTCCGCGATCTGATTTGAGATCCAGATCAAGCATCGGGTGAGATGGGTTTCGTAAAAGAGCATCGAAGCTTTCATTGGCCATGAAAGACACACCGACATTAAAAAGTTTGAATCCTGGAGCTATCCCCGCTGAAGCGTGGGCGGGATAATCCATCAATACTTTCGAAGCACCTACTGGTTCGTTCGGAAAATCTTCAAAACGATCCATGTCTGACAGAATATTTGATCCAGAAAATTGCGGATTGAATGGATAAAGGGAGAAATCCGCCTTATGTCTTCCGAGGGAAGCCGGATTATAAAACAGTGTGAACTCATCATCATTCACAGCGGTGAAAGCGTCTCCCATAAGAAGAGCTTTCGGAGATCTCATCGTGTATGGATAATCAAATGCATAAGCTTCATGAACAATAAAAATGGCAAAGAATAAGAGCCATTTCATTGTAGACCCGTTTCAAAAACAAGCGCATAGAAATACTCCATATCAAGTAACTGCGCCGGAGTTTGCAGGTAAGTTTCACAATCAGATTGTTTCGTCATATTGACGATTGTTCCAAGTCCAGCTGCTGTCGCTGCCGTTTTGAAAGTGTTCACCTGTGCAGAAATATCTTCAAGTTTACTAAGAGTGCTCGAGTTAGAGAGATCAAGGTTATCTAGAATATCAATCGTATTTGTAAGAGTCATGACTCCTTCACAAATTCTTCTTCTTCCCGCTGCAGTCGTCTGATCTAAATCTGTACTTCCATCATTATCAGCAGAACATGCGCCAGTGCTCACACCAGTGAGTGCCTGAGCTCTTGGGTCATTGTAATTTAAGAAGCATGAATTTGAACCGGAACCACCACCCTTCACTCCTGTTGCATTTACGTTTCCGTAATAGTGAAGAAATTTTCCAAGGTTCACAACATTCAGAATGATTCCCTGGACACCAAGATCACCGGCCTTTCTAGTCCCGAATTTTGTTGTTCGTGCCACCTGGCCAACTGTCGTTGTCGTGTTGAGAATTGTATTGATACCGGTTTTAATACTTACGTAATCTTCTGAGTCAGCGGACGTCTCTGTTGATAATGTCATGACTGTGAGAGATTTCAGGATAGTCGCTGCACTTGTAGTATCGATGTTGGCAAGATCTTCTGAAATGAATTGAACTTCATTGAATCCAGCTTTACATGCGTGAGCAGACGCGAGGATTTGAACATAAATTCCATCGTTACCATCATGTCCCGAATCTTCGAGAACATCGATCGCAGCATCACACTCACCTGCAGACAAATGAGTAAGAGCACGGTCAATAGCTTCCGCGAGTTTTTCCTGCGGGTTTTGAGCGCACGCAGAAAAGAAGAGAATGATAAAAAGGATTAAAAAGTTCCTCACATATCCATTATATGTCAGAGGGAAATCGGACTAAATCTAGGCCAAATCTGCCACTATACCCGATTGAGATACTTAACTATTCTCACGATGGCCTCGGTAAAAGGAACTTCCTCTATCACGAGCGCGATCCTTGCCGAATTAGGGATCCCAAAATCAGTTCCCGGAACCACGGTAATCCCCTCTTCATTAAGAAGTTCATCCGCGATGGCCAGAGAGTGGTCCTCGGAAGCTTCAAAGCGCCTGAACATCGGTGTTCGGGAGAAGTCGATCATAAAATAGAAAGCAGAAGTACTCTGATACCAGCAGTGGCCGAGGTTTGCTTCACGGAATTTCTCGCGAAGAGTGGCTGCATTCAGACGTATATGATTTTTCACCGGAGTGAGAAATGATTCAAGGAAATGGAAATCAAAATCCATCAGAGCTCTTTGCATGAGTGAGTTCGGGCCTGATGTTGTCTGTCCCTGAATTCTCGACATGGCATTCACAACATTCGACGGAGCAATTGCCCAACCGAGACGAAGTCCCGTTGCTGCAAGAGTTTTCGAAATTGCATGAACAATCACCGTTCTGTTTAAGAGAGAGTGATCAAGCTGATAAAAATATGATGGCTTCGGATCAAAGTAAGTGATGTCGGAATAAACTTCATCAGAGATCACAACAAGATCCGGATACTCACGCATGAAATCTGCAAACTCTCTCATCCATGATTCTGAATAATGAACACCAGATGGATTGTTCGGAGAATTGACGATGATGACTTTCGTTCTTGGTGTCATCGCTTTACGAATATCTTCGATGGCAGGTACGAATGCATCAAACACATTCGACTTGATGACAGTAGGAATTCCTCCCCAGAATTTCACCATTTCAGGATAAGAAACCCAGTATGGTGCGAGGAGAATCACTTCATCACCCGGATCAATCAAAGCACCAAGAGCATTATATAAAGTATGCTTGGAACCATTGCTTAAAATGGCATCCCAGTCATTTTCAACTAATTCATAAGGAAGTTTTCTTTGATCAACAAAGTGACGGATCAGTTTTTTACGTAGACCAGGAAAACCCGCTGATGGTGAATACTGATAACTCTTCAGGAAATTCAATTGATGATGAATTTTCTCGATAAATTCCGACGTCGGCTTGATCGGAAGTTGCCCACCCGAAAGGTTATAAATAACTTTTCCTTCGTCAGTTAACTGCAAAGCTTTTTCATTCAGCTTCATCGTAATACTGTCGTGGATACCTTTGACTCTTGAACTTAGTAACATGGCCAAACCTTAATCTTTAATTTTCTTCATCTCTTCATGCACGAGCGGCGGAACAAACGATGTGATGTCGCCGTTGTGATTGTAAACTTCCTTCACGAGAGAGCTGGAGATGTAATAAAGCTTCTCACTCGTCATCAGGAAAACGGTATCGCAATCAGGATTGATCTTTCTGTTCATTGAGGCCATCTGAAATTCAATTTCAAAATCACCTGTAGGACGAAGACCTCTGACGATCGATCCGATTTTATTCTGGCGTGCGTACTCAACAATGAGACCACTCCATGATTCAACTTTTACTTTTGGTTCATGCGCGAAGAGCTTCTTCAGCACATTCACTCTTTGCTCAGTAG
This sequence comes from Halobacteriovoraceae bacterium, assembly GCA_040376635.1. Classification (GTDB taxonomy): domain Bacteria; phylum Bdellovibrionota; class Bacteriovoracia; order Bacteriovoracales; family Bacteriovoracaceae; genus Peredibacter. The sequence goes on along the minus strand of JBEIQF010000133.1, from coordinate 11 downwards.
ACATAAAAGGT